>WTHE01000712.1 GCA_011523315.1 Candidatus Binatota bacterium | reverse complement strand
CTGCCCTTCCTCGCCGTAGCGTTTGCTGAGCCGCTCGGCTCGAATCAAAACCGGCGCCACGCCACCTCTCCTCTCCGTCTGGTGCTCAGGCTGGTCGCTATTCATTCGTAGCGGATGACTTCAACCGGCGCCAAACGGGCCGCCTGACGGGCGGGATAGATCGTGGCGCCCAGGCAGATCGCGACAGAGGCCAGGCCAACGATCAGGAAATTGTGGACCGACATCTTGATCGGCACGGTCGAAACGTACCACACGTCGGCTGGCAGTTCGATGAACTCGTAGCGCTGGAGCAACCAGCACAGGATAAAACCGCTCAGCGTCCCCAGGAACGTACCAATCAGCCCGATAACCAGCCCTTTGTAGATAAAAATCCGGCCGATTGCCGCATCCGAAGCGCCCATGGATTTCAGCAGCGCAATGTCCTTGCGTTTTTCCATGACAACCATGATCAGGGTCGCAACGATGTTGAACGCGGCGACCAGGACGATGAGCAAAATCACGATCGAATACACGAACTTTTCAAGGCTCAGGGCCGCAAACAGGTTGCGGTTGATTTCGGTCCAGTCGCGGGCTTTGTAGGGAAAGCCGAGCAGTTCCTCGATCTGCCGGGCAATCGGCTGCGCGTTGTAGACTTCCTGGAGCCGAATTTCGAGCCCAGACACCTGTCGGTCAAGCTTGAAGAACTGCTGGGCATCCTGGAGAGCCATGTAGAGCAAGCCACTGTCATACTCGACCATACCGGAATCAAACAGGCCGACCACCACGAAACGTTTGAGGCGAGGCGCCATGCCGAGCGGTCCCGGCGTCCCGCCAAGGGGAGAGATCAGGGTGATGGGATCACCGATCAGCAGACCGAGCTGGTCGGCCAACTCCTCACCGATCACAATCCCTGCCAACTCAACGCTGCGCTGGCCCGTACCATTGCCAAGATGCACGAGCTGCTTTTGGCCGAGCCGGGCCAGACTCCCCTCTTTGATGTGGTCGGCGATATTGACCACCGCACTGGCCAGGGCCGGTTCGACCCCGCGCACCACCACCCCGGACACGCCCCGTGGCGAGCTGACCATCACCTGGCCGTACAGAAAGGGCGCGGCCGCAGCGATCCCCGGTACCTGTCGGACCTGTTCCGCCACCTGCTCATAGGCGTCCAAGGGGCCATTCAGGCTGGACAGCAGGATATGCGGATTAAAGCCCAGAATCCGACTCCGCAAATCTTCTTCAAATCCGGTCATGATGGCCAGGGTGACATTCAGCACCATCACCCCGATCAGGACGCCAAGAGTCGATATCGTGGTAATCAGGGAAATGAAAATCTCACGCCGCTTGGCGCGCAGATAGCGAAAACTGATGAAGAGTTCGTAGTGCACCGAGGAAACTCGCTCCCATGCCCATCTGGACGAGCCTTAAACGATGCCGAACAAGGAGTCAAGCATGGCAGTTAAAGGGAAGGATTTATTCATACTTAGCCTGAATTATTCATGTTTATCCTGAAGAATGAAAAAAATCTCATGCAAAGCTTGAAATGTGTGACGATGTCCGCTATAAGGGTGGTGGATGTGGTGGTGGATGTGGTGGTGGATAGAGCAGTTGGTGCTTTCGCCGCTACACGGTTGGTACTCCTAACGCTGCTGGTTCATTTCAGCTCGTGGACGGCGAACAGACGGAGCGCGATGTGGGTCGCGCTCCTGCCAACTGCTCTCAAGCAAGAGACTCTCTCCCCAATAACCCTTCGGTCTCATCTTCAAGCAGGTTTAGTCTTCAACAACTTCCACCCAATGCTCGGTGTGTGGAACAACCTCCCCGACCACGGCTGCGGCCGATATCCCGACATTCTCAAGCGCCTGCACACAAGCACTGGCCTCAGACTCGGGTACAGCCATGAGCAGACCGCCCGAGGTTTGCGGATCAAAGGCAAGCTCGGCAAGCTCGGCGGTAAGCCCTGGCGACACATGGACTTTATCGGCCAGATAGCTGCGGTTGCGTTTGCCGCCACCGGTCAGATAGCCCTCTGAGGCCAGACGCAGTGCGCCCGGCAAGACCGGAAATCGGGCAGCTCGCAGCCGGAGGCTGACTCCGCTGCCGTGGGCCATCTCATAGCCGTGACCCATCAGACTGAATCCGGTTACATCGGTGCACGCGTGGACCGTGTAGCGCGCCATAATGTGGCTGGCGGTGCGGTTCAGGCTCGCCATCGAATCGACCGCCGCCGTGTATTCCGTATCGTGTTCCGTATTTTGCCGATCCTGGAGACGGCCGCGTTTCAGCGCAGTGGTGATAATGCCCGTGCCAAGCGGTTTGGTCAGGATCAGCACATCGCCCACCTGAGCGCCGACATTGCGCACTACGCGCTGGGGATGGACTACTCCAGTCACGGCCAAACCGTATTTAATCTCCTCATCGGCAACCGAATGTCCGCCGACCAGCGCCGCTCCAGCCTCCCGCACTTTTGCCGCTCCGCCGTGGAGAATCTCGGTCAGCACGCTCTTATCGACCCCATCCTGGGGAAAACAGACGATATTCAGCGCCGTTTTCGGCTCACCGCCCATGGCGTAGACATCGCTGAGCGAGTTGGCGGCCGAAATGAGCCCGTAGGTGTACGGGTCGTCCACCACCGGGGTAAAAAAATCGACCGTATTAATGACGGCCAGGTCATCGCTCAGGCGAAACACGCCGGCGTCATCGGAGGTTTCCACACCGACCAGCAGGTCGGGGTGCTGCTCGCGGGGCAGCTCGCTCAGGACGTGTGCCAGGTCCGCCGGACCCAATTTCCCCGCTCAACCGGCGGCTTTCACTTTTTCGGTCAGGCGGATTCTCGAACGCTGATCCTCGGTCCGCTGAGGTGTGCTACCCATACTGTCCTTTATACTGAGGGTCTTGCCGGGGTTGTCTCGGCTCTGCGCAGTTTCCGAATATCGCCAACCCGCAGCGTCAGCCCGGTCCGGTCGAAGTACTCCAGAAGGGGGATGGTCGTCTTGCGACTGATGCCCAAGGCATCCCGCAATGTTGCGGCCGATATTTCCCCGTGCTCGGTGAGGTGTTCGACCAGGACAGACCGGGCCTGGTC
>WTHE01000596.1 GCA_011523315.1 Candidatus Binatota bacterium | reverse complement strand
GCTTTGGCCACGGCGGCCGACCCGGCCGTTGAAAAGGCCCGTATTTATTGGGTCGATGCGGACGAACGGGTCATGATCGCCCGCCTCGACGGCAGTATCGTCAGCGACCATCGGCCCATGACCCGCCTGTCGCTCCACCTGACCGCCCGGAAAAACGGCCAGGTCCAGACCGGTGGGGCCAATATCGCCGCCCGCCAAGACCTCGGTTGGTACACCCGGGAGCGCCTCAGACAGCTGGTGTCCGACGCGGTCGGACGTACCCTGATCCTGTTTGAGGCCGGCCACCCGCCGGCCGGGGAACTGCCGGTTGTTCTGGCCGCCGGAGCGAGCCGAATTCTGCTGCACGAGGCGATCGGGCACGGACTGGAAGCCGACTTCAACCGCAAAGGCGTCAGCATCTACTCGGACAGGTTGGGCCAGCAGGTCGCCGCACCGTTCGTGACCGTTGTCGATCAGGCCAGCCTGCCCCACGAACGCGGTGCCCTGAACTACGACGACGAGGGTCACCCCTGCGGCCGAACGGTGCTGGTTGAAAACGGCATCTTGAACGCGTATCTGCACGACGCGATCAGCGCGCGTCACTACAAAACACCCCCGACCGGCTCCGGACGGCGGCAGTCCTACAAGCACGCACCGCTGCCGCGCATGACGTGCACTTTTATGGAGAACGGCCCCCACAGCCGGGAGGAGATCATCCGGGCGGTCAAGCGCGGCATTATCGCCGAGACGTATGCAAACGGCCAAGTTCGGATCGGGGCGGGTGATTTTACCTTTTTTATCAAAAACGGCTGGTTGATCGAAAACGGGAACATCACCGCGCCGATCAAAGACTGTAATATCATCGGCAACGGACCTGAGGCACTGACCAGGATCAGCATGGTGGCAAACGACGGGCGACTGGATACCGGCGGCTGGACGTGTGGCAAAGACGGCCAGAGTGTGCCGGTGTCCCAGGGTATGCCGACCGTTCTGGTCTCCAGCCTGACCGTTGGTGGGGTCAATGCCGGCTGAGCTGCTCGAGCGCGTCCAGCAGACCGTTGAGGTCGGCAAGCAGGCCGGGGCCGACGATGTCTTTGCCACCCTCAGCCGCAGCCGGGCAGTCGAGTTCCGCTGGCGCGACGGCGCGCTCGAAAAAGTCAAAGACACCACCTCGCGCAGCCTGGTCGTGCGGCTGTTCGTCGGGGGCCGCTATTCGTCCCACACCACCACCGATCTCGACCCGGACCGTGTTAGCGCTTTTGTGGGCCAGGCGCTTGCCCTGACCCGCGCCCTGGAGTCGGACCGCCAGCGTACAATCACCCCGCCCGAACTGTACGCCGGGCGGACCGGGCGCGATTTGGAGTTGCTTGACCCCGACGTTCAAGCCCTCAGCCGCGACCAACGCCTGGCCTGGTGTGAAACCATGGATGCGGTCGCCCACGGCCACAGCAGCGTCATTTCGGCCACGGCTGTGGTGTCTGACGGCCACAGCCAGGAGGCGGCGGCAAGCTCAAACGGCTTTAGCGCTGTCTCCGCCGCCAGCTTGTGCTGGCTGGGCAGCCAGGTCACCCTGCGGGATCAGGCTCAGCGCCGGGCCGAGGCCAGTTTTTATGCCGGCGCCCGGCATCTGGCCGACCTGCCGGACGCCGAACAGGTGGCCCGGCAGGCTCTGGGACGGGCCGTCCTGCGCCTTGGGGCCGACAAAGGACCGACTCAGCGGACACACATGGTGGTTGACCCCAGCGCGGCGACCGCGCTGGTCAGCCGCCTGCTGAGCGCCGCCACCGCCCATAGCGTTCAGCAGGGCCAGTCGTTTTGGGCCGATCTGCTCGGCCAACAGGGGTTCAGCCACACACTCACGCTTATCGACAATCCGCTCCGCGTCCGTGGGCTGGCCTCGCGCTATTACGACACCGAAGGCATCGCGGCCAAACCCTTCACCCTGGTCGAAAACGGGACCGTCCGTCAGCTGTATGTTGACACCTATTACGGACGCAAAATCGGTCTGCCGCCGACCACCGGCTCCGCCTCCAACCGGGAAGTCCGGCTCGGTCGGCGCGGGCTCGACCAGATTGTGTCGGATGTCGGCAGCGGGGTGTATATCACGTCCTGGCTGGGCGGCAACGCCAACCCGACCAGCGGCGATTTTTCCTTTGGGCTGCAGGGCCACCTGATTGAAAACGGCACAATCGGCCGACCGATCCGTGAAATGAACGTAACGGGCAATCTGCGCCAGCTGTTTCAGAACATCGCCGAAATCGGCAATGACCCCTGGCCCTACTCCCCGGTTCGAGCGCCCACGCTGGTCTTCGAAGACGTCCAGTTCAGCGGGACCTGACGGACCGGCGCCCGGCTCATCACTCCGGGCGCCGGTGCCCCTCCCCTCCGCTTCCGCCTTGATTCCCCACAAGCCCGGGTGGTAAACATCGGAGTCAGTCTAGGCCAACCGAGGAGCAGCAGCTATGAAGACACGCGCGGCAGTCGCCTGGGAAGCGGGCAAACCCCTCGAAATTGAACAGGTGGACATTGAAGGCCCCCAAAAGGGCGAGGTCATGGTTCAGCTCACGGCAACCGGCGTCTGCCATACCGACGCCTTCACCCTGTCCGGCGACGACCCCGAAGGCGTGTTTCCGGCTATCCTCGGCCATGAGGGGGCCGGCGTCGTGGTTGAGGTTGGCCCAGAGGTCAGCAGCGTCAAGCCGGGCGACCATGTCATCCCGCTGTATACCCCCGAAGACCCCAACTGCCCGTTTATCAAATCCGGCAAGACCAACCTGTGCCAGACGATTCGCGGCACCCAGGGGCGTGGCCTGATGCCCGACGAGACCAGCCGCTTTTCCTCACGCGACAAGACGATTTACCACTACATGGGCACCAGCACCTTCAGCGAATACACCGTCCTGCCCGAAATCGCCACTGCGGTCATCCAGAAAGAAGCCCCGCTGGAAAAGGTGTGTCTGCTGGGCTGCGGGGTCACGACCGGCATCGGGGCGGTGAAAAACACGGCCAAGGCCGAACCCGGCAGCACAATTGCCATCTTCGGGTTGGGCGGCATCGGGCTGGCCGTGGTAGTCGGCTCGGTCATGTCC
>WTHE01000132.1 GCA_011523315.1 Candidatus Binatota bacterium | reverse complement strand
AATCAGGTCAAGGGCGCGCCGGTGCTGGTCGGCCTGGAGCGGATGAAGCGCGGCCAGCTCCAGGCCGTGGTGGTCAACAGCGGGATTGCCAACGTCTCGACCGGTCAGGCGGGTCTGCATCTGGCCCATAAGACATGTCGTCTGGTCGGCCGCCAGCTGGGCATTGACGAGGGCCTGGTGCTGCCGTCGTCGACCGGCAAGATCGGCGTCCTGCCACCGTGGGAAAAAATGCGGCCCGGGATTATCGAGGCGTGCGACACGCTCTCGCCCCGGGGCTTTTGGAACGCGCTGTCGGGCATGATGACGACCGATGCCTTTCCCAAGGCGGCGGTCCGTCAGCTGACGCTTGGCGGCCAGACCGTGACCCTGGCCGGTCTGGCCAAGGGCGCGGGCATGATCAACCCCAATATGGCGACCATGCTGTGCTATGTCGTGACTGACGCTGCGGTCGAGGCCGACGCCCTGCGCCAGACCCTGGACATGACGCTGGGCGATTCGTTCAACGCCATCAGCGTGGACGGGGATACCAGTACCAGCGATACGCTGGTGCTGATGGCCAACGGCCTGGCCCACAACCGGCCGCTCACACAAGCGGGCCGCGACTTCCGGGCCTTCAAGACCGCCGTCGGTGAGATGCTGTGCGAGCTGGCCCGGATGTGCGTCAAGGACGGCGAGAGGGCGACCCGGGTGGTTGATATTTTTGTCCGGGGCACCCGAACGGACGAGGACGCTCGGAAGATCGCCCGGACCGTGGCCTATTCCCCGCTGGTCAAGACCGCCTTTTTCGGCGGCGACCCGAACTGGGGGCGGATTGCGTGTGCGGTCGGCTATGCCGGGGTGCGGCTGGATCAGCACAAGCTGAATATCCGGGTCGGGGATGTGTTGATCGGCCGCAACGGCATGAGTACCGGTTCGGACAACGAAAAGCGGGCGGCGGCGGTCATGCAACAGCCCGAGTTTTCCATCGCCATTGACCTGCGCGGGGGCAAGGGCCGGGCCCACGTGGTAACGTCCGATCTGTCCACCGGTTATGTCCACTTCAACTCGGCCTACTCAACCTGAGGAGACGCGTATGAACGCTCAATCCAAAATCATCGACGCCGACGGTCACATCGTTGAGCCGCCGGCCCTGTGGCAGGAGTATGTTGAACTCGCCTTCCGTGACCGCATTCCCCAGGTCGTCAAAGACGACGAAGGGGTCGAGCGGCTGAAGGTCGAGGGCCGCATCCTGCCCCGCAGCCCGATGATGATTGCCGCCATGTGTATCCCCGGCGGCCTGAGTCAGCCGGAGCGTGCCCGCCAGCTGTCCTGGGAGGATCTGCGGCCGGGCAGCTTTGAGCCCCACGCCCGGATTAAGGACATGGACGAGGACGGCATCGATGTCTCCATCCTCTACCCCTCGCTGGGTCTGGCCTACGGAGCCCTGCGCGACCCCGAGCTGGCCGCTGCGGCCTGTCGCGCCTACAACAACTGGATGGCCGACTTCTGCCGTCCGTATCCCGACCGGCTGTACCACATGGCGCCGGTCCCGCTGGTTGACGTTGAGGCGGCCATCCGCGAGATGCACCGGGTGGTCAAAGAGCACGGGGTCAAGGCGATTACGATTCGGCCCAACCCGCACAACGACCGCCGCCTCAACGACCCGGCCTATGATCGGCTGTGGGCCGAAGCCCAGGATTTGGACTGTACGGTAGCGATTCACAGTGCGGTGATCGGTGAGCTGCCCACGGCCGGGTTCGACCGCTACCCCGACTTCTTCCAGCGCATGATTATCGCCCATCCGTTCGAGCAGCAGATGGCGTGCATGGATCTGTGCTGCGGCGGGGTGCTGGAGCAATACCCCAGGCTGCGCATCGCCATCCTCGAGTCTGGTGGCGGCTGGTTGGCGTACTGGCTGGCCCGGCTGGATGAGTTCGCCGAAAAAATCGGCCACATGCTGCCGCCCCTGCGTCTCAAACCCAGCGAGTATTTCTACCGCCAGTGTTTCCTGTCGTGTGAGCCCGATGACGTGGCGCTCAAAACCGCCACCGCCCTGGGCACCGATCAGGTCTTGATGTGGGCCTCGGACTACCCGCACTTCGACTGTGTGTTTCCGGGCGTGGTGGATGAACTCAAAGAACACTGCGCCGATCTCCCGGACAGCGCTCAGGCCAACATCATGAGCGACAACGCGGCCCGCTGCTACGGTCTGCACTGACAGGCAAGGAGTCCTGGTATGCAAGATCAGCAAGATCAGGCCGCTCTTATCGACGCCTTATACACCGGACGCCGGGACGGGGTCGCCGCCTCCGGGCTTGACAACCTCCAGTGCAGTTTAGAAGAAGCGCTGGGCCTGCAGCTCAGGGTGTTGGAGCGCTTTACGGCCGGTGGCGAGCAGCTCGGAGGCTGGAAAGTCGGCCTGACGTCCGGCAGGGCGCGCGACCGCATGGGCGCCGGCTTCCGGCCGTTCGGCTATATCCTGCGCAGCCGCGTTATCGATTCCGACTCGGCCCTGCCGTTAGACGATATTCTGAACTGCCAACTGGAACCGGAGCTGTGTCTGATCGTCGGCTCCGCGCTGTCCGGGGAGAACGTGAGCGCGGCCGAGGCCAAGGCGGCGGTTCGGGCCGTAGCTCCGGCGTTTGAGATCAATGAAATCCGGGTGAGGGCCGACACGGGCCAGGCGGCACTGCTGGCCGACGGTCTGGCCCAGTGGGGCATTGTCCTCGGACCCCCGGCCGCAGTCCGGGACGACCTGATTCATACCACGGTGGAATTTTCCCAGAATGGCCGGCTGGTCGAGACCAAGACCCCCGGCGAGACTATGGATGACCCCTACCTGTCGCTGGCCCGCCTGTGCCGGCTGCTGCACGCCTATGGTCGCGGCTTAGAGCCCGGCCAGCCGGTGATTACCGGCTCCTTCTGCCACCATGCGATCACCCAACCGGGCAGCTACCGGGCGTCTTTTTCCGATATCGGCGAGGTGTCGGTCAGCTTTGTGTAAAGCATGGGAGGACGGTCAGCCCTCCCCGTGGTGAGAGAACCCGGACCGAGGCTCAGGCGGCCCGACCGTGGCGCAACAGCTCGCCCGGTGTGTCGCCGCTGC
>WTHE01000183.1 GCA_011523315.1 Candidatus Binatota bacterium | reverse complement strand
ACGGAGGCCAGGTCGGCCCCGGACGGGAGGCTCAGCGACACCGAGCCGGTCTTGACCCTGAGCCGGGCCCCTCCAAACCGCTCAACCGTGCACCTCACACGGTGATGCAGGCTCGGCCACAGTTCCAGGGCAGCCTGATAGTCTTCGGGACTGTTCAGATTGCGAAAGCTGTGGCCCTGAGGATCGAGTTGGCGGATTTCCTGGGGATCAACCCGCCTGGTCCGCACCGTGTCGTACAGGGCAACCGGTCGCAGCTGGCCGCGCGCAAGCTGGGCTTGCAGCCGGGGAAGCAGGCTGCGTCGGTAGACGGCGTGCAGGGGTTGCAAGCGGTCCTGCCACACCGGAACCACAACATCGGAGTCGGCGCTGAGCGACACCAGCCACGCCACCAGCTCCAGATTCAGAAACGGAGCGTCGCATGAGGTGACAAAACACACCTCTCGGCGGGCGGCCTGCAAGCCGTAAGAGATCCCTCCGACCGGTCCCTGATAGGCAACCGTGTCGTGGACCAGCGTCACCGGAAGCTGCGGCAGATCTTGTCCCGGGGCGGCCACCACCACGATATCCGCAAAGCGGGTGGCCAGGCTGCGGACCGTATGGACGATCAGCGGCTCCCCGCCAAACGGCAACAGGGCCTTGGGCCGGCCCATGCGGGAGCTTTTGCCCCCGGCCAGAATCAACGCCGAGGCGTCCAGCCGTGGTGCCTGGTCGTTCATGTTGCTGGCTCCGGGGTCTGGGCCGACTCGACCGGGCTGACGAGCGCCCGGAGCGAGAACGGAAGCAGGCTGTTGACCAGGCTCAAGACCAGCAGGTACAGGCCCATCTCGGTCTGCAAGCGCAGCGGTGAGAACAGCCATACCAGCGCCGTTCCCAGGCTGACCGTGGCCAGCGCGACCAAGGCATAGCCCAGCCCGTCCCAACCCTCCGAAGCAGGGCCGGCACCGGCCCGAATGGCCAGGCTGGCCGGCAGTACAACCGTGCCCATAGCGGCCAGGATAACCGGCAGGGTATGGATGTTGAGGTCAATATTGGCCGCCCACAGCACGATCAGCATGACCGCCTGCGATAACACGACGGCCAAGCTGAGCAGGCCGGCCGCGCGCAGACTGCCCAGGCCGACCAAGCCGCCGCAAAACGCCAGGCCGAGCAACCCGGCGAACAGATACCAGTAGGCCTGGGCCACCCCGGCATGGATGGCGGCCACCACCCCGAGCAGGCCGCCGCCGAAACGGAACTCGACCGGGATGCCCGTATTCGGCCCCTCAAAGGACCGGATGCGGGCCAGGCTGCGCTTTACCAGCCCTGGAGAATAGTCCCGATAAAAGAGCGTCACCGCCGTGGTCCGGAAGTCGGTTGACAGAAAACGCTCGACCTCGCTCGGCGTGGTTGCCCCGGCCACGATGCGAAAGATGATCTGGCCGGTCGAGCTGATATCGTCGGGCAGCATCGCCCATTTGGGGATATTCTCGTGGAACATGCGGGTGATCGCCTTCACAAAACCGGGCACGGCCACCGCTCCGCCGAACTGACGGTCGGCGGCCATATGGAGCCGAAAGGCTTCGAGGACTTGCAGGGCGCCCAGATCGCGAAAACCGGCCTCACCCGGCGTGTGGGCGACCACAATCAGCTGATTGACGCCGACGAAATCGCGGTTGAGCAGCTCGAAGGCGCGGCTGTAGGGATGGGCGGTCGGAAAAAGCCGACTGCCCAGCATCGACCGCCCGGCCTGGAGCTGTAGGGCGGCCAGCAGGCCGAAAAAGCCGAGCGCGATGCAGCCCGTGCGGATCAGCACCCGGGTCTGGCCGCTACCGCGCAGGCGCGGCGTCACACGGGCGATCAGCGGCAACTCTGCGGAACCGGGCAGGCCGGATCGAAAGCCGGCCGACCAGGCCGGCAGGACCAGCCACACCGACACCAGCAGGCCGACCAGCCAGCCCAGACCCAGCAGACCAAAGGTCTGGACGGCCGGTACGTCCGAGCACCACACCAGCAGGCCCAGCGCCAGCCCGTCTATGATCAGGGCCGAACTGCACGGACGCCACAGCGCGTGGGCCGTGCGGACAACCGCCTCGGGCTGCTCATGGCTCGTCTGCCGCTCGCTCGTCGCCCGGCCGGTCCAGCCCAGCACCAGGCACAAGCCACGGACGGCCAGCGGAAACAGCATCAGCCAGGCCAGCGGTTCGAGCGAGCGTCCGGTCAGACCCAGCAGGCCGAAGGCGCACGCCGCAGCCAGACCTGAGACGACCAGCACGCCGCCCAGCGTGTGCACCACCCCCGGCAGGATGCCGCACACCCCGGCCAGCAGGAGCGCAACCAGGACGCTGAGTACCAGCACCAGCACCACGCGCGGCCCCGCCTCGACCAACCAGCCGGCCAGGACGATATTGCCGGCAAAGGCGACCTCGGTGTTGGCGTCCTGCTCCTGCGCGGCCAAGCGCCGCAGCCGACTGAACACGTCTCGGGCATTCACCTCGGCGTCCCAAAAGCCGGCCCGGATGAGGGCGGTTTTATTATCCTCTGACACGTAGACGCCACGGATACCCAGGTTGGTGTACACCGCATTCTTGATCTGGGCCAGTTCCTGCGGGCTCTGGGGCTGGGTGGGGTTGCGGACGACCGGCAGAATGTTGATCATACCGTCCCGGATT
Organism: Candidatus Binatota bacterium; assembly: GCA_011523315.1. Classification (GTDB taxonomy): domain Bacteria; phylum Desulfobacterota; class Binatia; order Bin18; family Bin18; genus JAAXHF01. The sequence continues at coordinate 12,033 of WTHE01000183.1, read as the reverse complement.
TTGATGTCGTTGAGGCGACTATGGGTGAGCGACACGACCGCGTGCGGATTCACCCCCTTGGTCTCGAGCAGGCCGACCGTCAGGCGATGAATCTTGCCCAGTGTCTCGCTATTGTACAGGTCTCCGTCTCTGACCGAGACGAGTACGACCACGGCATTGGTCATCTGCAACATTTCGGGGAAGTCCTGATACAGCCGGATATGGGGGTGCCCGGCGGGGTAATAGTCGGTCATGCCGACGCGCAGACTGAGCTGCCGGGCGGCCGACACGCCGCAGACCAGCACCGCCCCACCGACCAGGACGGCCAGCCACCGCCGGCGCAGCAGCAACCGACACCAGCCCTCTGCCCATCCGTATTCCGACATGCATCCCCTCCTGGAAAAACGGGCCGAGTATAGCACGGGTGCGCTGCCAGGGGCGAGAGACACCGTATTCTACCAGTCCTCCGATACCCGCCAGTCGGATATTTTGACTCACCAGTTAAAAATTCAGACCAGCCTGTTGACAATTCTTTCTTGGGTAGTCTAAGAGAGGGGCACTCTGGGGGCGCCGCATGGGCTGCCCCTGGGTGTCGCATAAGGGGAGGGATTCAGTCCATGACGAGGAATGCTTCTGCACTCCGACAGCTCCTGGGAGTCGCCCTGGCGGTGGCTCTGCTTGGCGGCTCTCCGCGAGCCGTGAGCGCCCAACCGGTTGACCGTATCCGCGACCATATCTATGCCACCTTTCTGCTGAACACCGAAAAAGCCTGGGCGGTCGGCAGCTTTGGCTCCATCTATCACAGCGCCGACGGCGGCCGGCAGTGGGAAAGGCAGGACAGCGGCTACATCGATCCTCTGTACGGGGTCAGTTTTGTCAGCGAGCAGGAGGGCTGGATTTCGGGCAAGTCGGGCCTCATCCTCCACACCACCGACGGCGGGAACACCTGGCAGCGCCAGACCACCGGCACAACCCACCATCTGTTCAACCTCGCCTTTGTGGACGCCCAGCGTGGCATTGCGGTCGGCGACTACGGCATCGTCTTGCAGACCACAGACGGCGGACAGAGCTGGACCGACCGCTCCCTGGGCGAGGATGTGTTTCTGTACGGGGTCAGCATGCATCCCTCGGGCAAAGTCTGGGTCGCCGGCGAAATGGGCGTCATCCTGGTCAGCGAAGACGGCGGGACGACCTGGACCAGGAGAGAGACCGGCGCCGAGAGTTCGCTCCTGGGCGTGGGATTTGTTGACGAAAACACGGTCTGCGCCGTCGGCATGGACGGCACAATCGTCCAGAGCAGCGACAGCGGCCAGACCTGGCAGCGCTACGAGAGCCCGGTCCAGACCGCGCTGTACAACCTGGCCCTCAACGGCCAGACCGGCTGGGCGGTCGGCGACGAGGGGGTCATTCTGCACTCGACCGACGGCGGCCAGAACTGGAAGTTGTTTGAGGCGCCCGAGGAACTGGCCCTGTACTGGATGATGGGCCTGTCGCTCAGCCCGTCCGATTCCAAAGGCATTATTGCCGGCTCAAACGGCCTGGTGCTGCACATCGACGGCAAGAGCATCGACTACGGCAGGCGGTTCACCCGCTAAAAACGGACGGGCTCGTCGGTTTCGTTTCGTGCTCCAAGGAGGGTCTTATGCTCCCGCGCAGCTGGATGGAAGCATACATTAATTTTCTCCTCAAATTTCGCTGGTATGTCCTGGTCGTCCTGACGCTGGCCACCCTGTTTCTGGGCTTCCATGTGGCCAAGATGCAGGTCCAGCCCAACTTCTTTGATTTCTACCCGCCGACCCACGAGTACATCCAGCTGTACCAGGAGTACCGGCGGATGTTTGGCACGGCCAACATCCTGAGCGTCGTCATCGAGGCCAAGGAGGGCGATATCTTCAACGTCCACTCGATCAACCAGATCGACAAGGCGACCCGCTATGTGCTGGAAACCGCAGGCGTCAACCCGTATCAGATCCTGTCGCTGACCCACCCCAAGATGCGCAACATCCAGATCAGCGGCGCCGCCATTACCGCCTACCCCATCATGTATCCGGCGCCGCCGCAGACAGCCGACGATGTCAAGCCGATCAAAAAGGCGGTGTATACCAACGAGGGCGTGCACCGCTTCTACGTGGCCGAGGACAACACCTCGGCCCTGATCACGGCCGGCTTCTGGGAAGAAGGCATTGACTTCGAGAACCTCTTCAGCCGGATGGAGACCCTCAAGGCCGAGATCGAGGCCGACGGTCAGCACCGGGTGTACGTCACCGGCTTCCCCATGCTGTACGCCTGGGTGTTCAGCTACAAAAACGCCATCCTGTTCGTCATCGGGCTGACCACACTCGTCATCCTGGGCATGCTGTGGTTCTACTTCCGAACCTTCACCGGAGTGTGGGTGCCGCTGTTTTCGGGCCTGCTGAGTTCGGTCTGGGCCCTGGGCTTCGCCGGCTATTTCGGCTTCAACATCGATCCCCTGGTACTGGTCGTGCTGGTCCTGATCACCGCCCGGGCGCTGTCCCACTCGGTCCAGTCGATGGAGCGCTACCACGAGGAGTACCGCCGTCTGCAGGACAAACAGGAAGCCATTATGTCCTCATACCTGAGCCTGTTCAGCCCGGCGCTGGTGTCGATCGCCTCGGACGGCTTGGCTATTCTGACCCTGGCCGTGGCCCATATTCCGCTCATCCAGAAGCTGGCCTATGTGTCGAGCTTCTGGATCTTCACCATCTCCATCAGCGTCGTCACCCTGCACCCGATCATCCTGTACTTCATTCCTCCCCCGCCCCACGATCCCAAATCGGGCCAGCGCTTTTCGGACAAACTGTATACGACGATCAACCGCTTCATGGTCAAGATCAGCTATGGCGGCTATCGCTGGGGAGTGATCGGCTCGTTTTCGGTCGCCCTGCTGGGCGGCATGTTCTACGCCCAGTTTCTTAAAATCGGCGACGTGTCCATCGGCAAGGCGCTGCTGTACGACACCCACGAGTACAATGTGTCGTACGACAAGGTGAACGACCAGTTCGTGGGCGCCTCGCGCCTGATCGTGATTGCCGAAGGCCAGCGCGAGGGCGTGATCAAAGACCCCGAGGCGCTGCTGACCCTGGAAAAATTCCAGCGCTACATGCAGGAACAGGAGATGGTCGGCGGCAGTATCAGCATCACCACCTGGGCGCGGCGGCTGTACCAGCTGTTTCAGCTCGGCATCCCCAAGTGGGCGATCATTCCCAACAACCCGCGCGACGTGGGCAACATCTTCTACCAGTTCCTGAACACGGTCGGCTCGGACGACCTCGACCGCTTTATCGACAAGACCTCGACCAACGCCACGGTCACGATTTACTACAAGGACTACAACCACGCCACGGTCACCGGCTCGATCGCCATGGCCGAGGAGTTCATCTACAACAACCCGGTCGAAGACCTGAATTTCCGGCTGGCCGGCGGCCTGCTGGGCATATTGGCGGCCATCAACGACGAGGTCGAGTGGTCCTACAAGTGGAATCTGATCCTGGTTATGGTCACCGTCTTCACCCTCAGCATGCTGACCTACGCCTCGGTGGTCGGCGCCCTGATCGTGATGATTCCCTCGATTGTGGCCCAGCCGCTGTCCGAGGGCCTGATGTACGCCATGGGCATTGACGCCAACATCAACTCGCTGCCGGTCGCTGCGGTCGGCATCGGCATCGGCATTGACTACGGCTACTACGTGTTGTCGCGCATCGTCGAGGAGTACCAGAAGTTCGGCGATCACGACCGGGCCATCGAAGAGGCCCTGATGACGACCGGCCGGGCGATCATGTTCACCGGCACGACGCTGACCGTCAGCGTGATTTTCTGGATCTTTTTTCCCATGAAGTTTCAGTCGGAAATGGCCGTGCTGCTGACCCTGCTGCTGTTCTTCCACGTGGTCGGGGCGCTGGCCTTCATTCCCGGCACGGTCTCGCTGCTCAAGCCGCGCTTTCCGCTGCCCAACAAGGTCATGCTGGTCATTCTGGCCTGTATCGGCATTCCGTCGGCCGTCCTGGTCTACACCGACTATGCCGACCTGCTGAGCCTGGGCATCCTGGCCCTGGTGGTGGCCATCGGCGAGCATATGTGGTCAACGCGCCACAATATCGGCATGGAGCTGCGAGCCTAGGAAAAAACTTGACAAGCCGTTTGCTGCGGGTGTATGAGCCTGCGGTACTAGAGGGGGTTCTGCCGCTGACCGGGCAGACGACAGGCTTGCCTAACACAAGGAGGGTTTCTTATGAGGGGGTATAGGCAGGGATTGAGGCGGCTGTTGGCCGCAGGGATTGTCCTACTCTTATCGGCCCCAAGCGCCTGGGGCTACTTCTTCGACGAGCGCCGCGAGATGAGCCTGTCCGGCCAGGCCTATACCCGAGCCACCATCCAGACCGGCAAGGGTGACGAGATCGGCACCGGCAAAGGCTTGTGGAAACGCGGCAACGTGGTCCAGCACCGCAACTACCTGACCCTGGAGTGGCGGCATAACCTGAACCGCCTGTCGCGCGAGTTCCCGACCCTCGGCACCCTGTTCCAGTACGTGAACCTCGACGCCTTTGACTACTACCTCAACGTCCGCGAGGAGTTCGAGGGCATCTGGGAGTACGGCGGCGCGTCGGCGCGGCGGCAGCTCGACGGCGGTGGCGGCGCCGAGTTCTGGGACAAGTACTACGGCCGGCGGATGGATGCCGAGGGGAATTACTTCGTCAACAAATACCCCGGCGAACTGACCCGCTACAAAGAATTCGGCTATCTCACCAGCCAGAATTTTCTGGAGAAGAAGGTCCAGCAGCTACGCCTGTTCGAGTGGTATTTCAACATCACCAAGGGACCGATGTTCTTACGCGTTGGACGCCAGAACCTGTCCTGGGGTGAGGCTGACGCCTTCCGGCTGCTCGACCAGATCAACCCGCTTGACAACGGCTTCGGCGGCTTCACCACCCCGCTCGACGAACGGCGTATCCCGCTGTTCATGGTCCGGGCGCAGTGGAACTTCGGCCGGGTCGGGCCGATTCAGGACCTGACCCTGGAAGGCTTCGTGGCTCCCGACCATCGGACGGCCGCAATTCCCGCCCTGCACCAGGGCAGCATGTGGAGCGTGCGCACCAACACCTCGCCGGTCAGCGTCCATCGTATGCCGTGCGGCGGGCCGATCTACGGCCAGGCGCTCAAGAAAGCCGGCAACCTGGGCTTTGACAGCAACGGCAACCAGTTCAACTGCTCGACCCGTGCGCGTGGGCCGTCGAGCAGCATAGCCGACAGCCGTGGTGGGGCGCGGCTCATCGGCACGATCCGTGACTTTACCTTCTCGCTGGCTCACTACTACACCTGGTCGGACAGCATCCTGAGCGATGCGACGATCGGCTCCCCGACCCCCATGCACCTGGCCTATGACACGCTGCCGGATGCCTTCACCGCCCTGACCGGGATGGCAGCCACCCCGGAGAACAACCCCTGGGGGCCGAACGATCCGTGTAATCGGGGCAACCCGAGCGGCATATTTGCCGGAGTCCCGTGTGCCGTTGAACGGACCCTGCCCGTCCCGATTCATGCCAAGCGGGTGCAGATCACCGGCGGCAGCCTGTCCTTTCCGCTCAACGCCCTGACCAGCATGTTTGTGGACAGCAGCAGCCCGCTGTTCTACCTGTACACCACCATCCGGGCTGAGTTCACCTACACCCGCAACAACCTGATGCGCGAACAGTTTGGTGGCGGCAGTGAATCCTTGGTCAACCTCCGGCGCTTCATGACCCGGCCCCTGCACCATGCAGGCGTGACCAACCATCTGCTCTACGACCCGCGCTATCTGGCCGACGGCCTCTCGGCCGGTGAGGGAAACTGTGACGATCACATGGGCTGGGGACCCGACGGCATCCGCGGTTGCCGCAGCGGCCACCACTCGAGCCGCGACCAGTGGGCCTTCGTGCTCGGCATCGACCACATTCAGTGGATTCGGTTCCTGAACAAGAGTAACAGCTTCGTGTTCTCGGGCCAGTACTTCCACCGCCACACCAACAACGTCAAGCGCTACAAAAAAGGCATCCCGGTTGGGCGGGACAACGATACCCACTCCATCGGCGTGACCAAGCGGGCGGCCGCACCAACCGGACCGGGTGAGGAAGAGCATGCAGGTCGTCTCGGTGGTCCCGGCAACCGGACCGCCGCGTGCGCGAATATGGATGGCTCGACCGCCCCACCGTGTGATTTCAAGCGGCTGGTGCAGATGCAGTCCACCGCGCAGATGTTCACTCTGGCGATCACGACCAGCTACAACGCCGGAAACGTCCGGCCGCGCTTTGTCGTCTTCTACGACATGGCCGGCTCCTACCTGTTGCAGCCCGGCATTGACTGGTGGTTCTACGATCCGTTCCGGCTCAGCATCCGCTACAACTTCATTGACGGCAAATACACCGGAATCGGCTTCTTCAAATTCAAGGACAGCGTCTGGTTCGAGTTGCAGTACCTGCTGTACTGATCGAACCGACAGCTGGCACTACGCCCGTGGGTCCCCGCCCACGGGCAGTTCTGACACGGGCGGCGGATGCGCCGCCCGTGTTGTTTTTGGCGCCGCCCTTTTCGGCTGAGGACTGCCCATACTTCCTTCCCTAACTCAGAATTGAGTACGTCATTATTATGCTTGCAGACATAATGCTGCCATGCATAATAATATCTGAATGGATTTTATCGACCGGAATGACGAGATGCGGCGTCTGGATAGGGCGCTGGCACGACCGGGGGCATTCGCCGTCATCTGGGGACGCCGTCGTGTAGGGAAGTCGCGCTTGCTCATTGAGTGGTCGCATCGTCACAAGGGTCTGTACACGGTTGCCGAACAATCTGCCCCTTCCATACAACGGCGTTACCTTGCGACGGCGGTCGCTGAACGATTCCCTGGTTTTGCCGATGTCGATTATCCGGACTGGCGCTCCTTTTTCCTGCGACTTTCCGCACAAGCTGACCAGGCCGGCTGGCAGGGTCCCTTCGTGCTGGATGAGCTCCCCTATCTGATCAGTGCAGACCCAGGCGTGGTTGGCGTGATGCAGAATTGGCTGGACCGTCCCGGGCGGCGTTTACATGTCGTTGTCAGCGGGTCGAGTCAGCGCATGATGCACAGCGCCATACTCGGCTCTGGTGCACCGCTGTACGGCCGTGCTGTCGAAGCTTTTGCCGTGCGTCCCCTGAGGCCGGGCTATCTCGCCGATGCGTTCACCATGGACGAGTGGCGCGATCTGGTTTCCGTCCATGCGCTTTGGGGCGGCATGCCTCGGTACTGGGAACTCGCCCAACCCTTCGGACGCGATCTCGATACCGCAGTGGACGAACTCGTTCTTGATCGGTCTGGACCATTGCACGATGAGCCAGATCGCCTGCTGCTCGAAGAAACTCCACCAGCCACGGCACTGCGTCCGGTGTTGGACGCTATTGGCGCAGGGGTTCATCGAGTCAGCGAGATTGCTGGCCGTCTCGGCAGACCTGCCTCCAGCTTATCGCGGCCGCTATCGTCGCTCATCGAAATGGGCTTTGTCCGTCGGGAGATTCCCTTTGGGGACAGTCCACGATCAGGCAAGCGCAGTCTGTATCAGATCGCTGACCCGTTTCTGCGCTTGTGGTTCCGAGTTGTTGCACCGCACCGAGCAGTCTTGGCGGAAGCGCCGCGCGAGACGCGCTTGCACTATTGGCGCCGATACCGAGCGAACCTGGAAGCCTACGCCTGGGAGGAACTGTGTCGTATGGCTGTCCCCATGCTCCACCACTGCGACATACCACTCGCTCGATTGGGTCCCTTTGAACCCGCGCAACGCTACTGGCACGGCAACGCACCCGAGTTCGACGCCGTTGCGCATTCAGTCGACGGCCAGCGCCTGCTTGTCGGTGAGGTGAAGTGGTCGGCAAAGCCTGGCAAGGTATTGGATAGACTGTCGTTATCGTCCACCAGGACTCTTCCCGGTGCGGCCGACGCTGAGATCATTCGTGTCCTCTTCATTCCAGAAGCGAAGCTCGATACCGCTGCGGCTGATGTCAAGCTTGTGGACGCGCACGCGGTTATGCGAGCGCTTCGGTGAACAGCCGAACAGCCAGGAGTGTGTTACAAACAGGGCATGAGCATGACCCCGGGCGAGTTCATCACCAAATGGCGCGCCTCGGAACTCAAAGAGCGCTCGGCGTCCCAGGAACACTTCATCGACCTGTGCCGGCTGCTGGACGAGCCGACGCCCGCCGAAGCAGACCCCACCGGTGATCACTACTGCTTCGAGCGCGGCGCACGCAAAGACACCGGCGGCGACGGCTGGGCCGACGCCCACGCCGCCCTCAATGCCGCCGTGGCAGCAGCCTATGGCTGGCCTGCGGATATTGCTGACGATGACGCCCTGCGCGAACTGCTGAAATTGAATCTGACGCGGGGCGGGTGAAAAGTGACTGTAGCAAGGAAATATCGGATTACGCTTCACCCACCTGACCTCCGGCGCTGGGTTTATCGTCAATCCGTCTGGAGGGCATCGGCGAATGTCTCAGCCGCCCATTGGTTGATGCTCTTGCCACTGACTTCAGCCGCCATGGCAATCCCTGCGTGCACCTCTGGCGGAAGGCGCAACATCAGATTTCCAGAGAAAGGCTTTTGGGGCGAGCGGTTCAGCTTTTCACAGGTCTGGAGATAATCGTCAACCGCTTCTTCAAAAGCGTCGCGGAGTTCTGTGACCGATTCGCCATGAAAGCCCACGACATCCTTTATCCCGGCAACATGGCCGACAAAGCAGCCGTCGTCTTCACTGTAGGCGATGCGAGCGGCGTAGCCTCTATACATCATCGTGTTCATGGCTTTACTCCTGCCTGTTGAAGAAAATGTTGGGCGTCTCGCACCTGATAGGGCTTGGCTTCTTTCTGAGGATGGGGACGATGGAAAGTGGCGACAACGTCATTCAGCTCAAACCGTACCCGTGAGCCTCTCCCTTCAATGACTCTGGCTCCAAGTGCCCTGAACAGGGCTTCAATACGCTTCCATTCCAATGTCCCAGGAATCGGCGTGCTAAAAATCTCGTTCAAGGTGCTCTGATGCCGCCGATTCATCCATTCCACGATAGCAGAAAATGCTATCTGTTCAAATCGTGCCGACAGCCCCGACCGAGAAATGATCGACGGAGTTTGATGTAGTGGCCTTGGTCAGGGATTTGTCCCTATACAGGATGGGGCCTGCGGTGCAACTCTTGAACCGTTCGGGGCGTTTTGGATAAATGGCGGGTATGCCTCTGAAATCGAATCTGAGGAAAACAGAAACGGGCTCAACAGTATTCGGAGAGGAATAATCACGCCGTTTGAGAGGTTATGCCCCTATGAGTATGATTAGTGTTGAAAACGTGACCAAGCGCTTCGGCCCCATCCTGGCCGTTGACAATGTCTCCTTTCAGGTCTCCCGCGGCGAGGTGATCGGTTTCCTGGGCCCGAACGGGGCCGGGAAAAGCACCACTATGCGCATTCTGGCCGGCTTCTTTCCGCCAACCTCGGGGCGGGCCAGCGTCGGCGACCATGATGTCGTCACCGACGCCCACCAGGTCAAAGAGCTGGTCGGCTATTTCCCCGAACGGGTGTCGGTATATCCCGACCTGCCGGTCCAGAGCTTTTTGAATTTTGTGGCCGAGGCAAAAGATGTCCCCCGGTCTGAACGCAAAAGCGCGGTCGGTGCCGTCATTGAATCCTGCGGCTTACGAGAGGTCAGCGGTCGTGTCATCGGCCACCTGTCCAAGGGCTATCGCCAGCGGGTCGGCATTGCCCAGGCGCTGATGCACAAGCCCCAGGTCCTGATCCTCGACGAGCCGACGATCGGTCTTGATCCGGCCCAGGTGGTGGAGATTCGCAGGTTGATCCGTGACCTGGGCTCGGAGCGCACGGTCATTCTCTCGACCCATATCCTGTCTGAGGTCAGCTCGGTGTGTGATCGGGTCATTATCATCAACCGCGGCCGTATTCTGGCCTCGGAATCCCTGGACACCCTGCGCAGCCAGCTGGGCCGCAACCGTCAGCTTCGGGTTGAGGTGAGCGGCGTCCAGGCCCGGTCTGTTCCAGACGTGCTGGTTCGTCTGTCCGGCGTGGTAGAGGTGCGAGCCGACCAGGACGACGAACCCGCCCAGGCCAACGGACACGGCTGCTGGATCGTTGAATACCAGGGCGAGGAGGTGCGGGCCGAGGTCAGCCGGGCTGTCCTTGAGCAGGGCTGCGGGTTGCTGGAACTGCGCTCTCTGGAGCCGACCCTGGAAGATATGTACCTCCAACTGATCCGGCAGGCCCAGGAAGAACAACAGTAGGGGCACGCCCATCCAAACTGAGCGGAACGATGAAATTCTGGTGCGTTTTCAAAAAAGAGCTGCAACTGTACTACGGCTCATTCATCGCCTACGCCCTGTCCATGGCCTTTCTGGTCCTGGCCGGGTATTTTTTCTACACCGATATGATCTTTTACGATCTGTTCGGTGACTTCATGGATATCACCACCTCGCTGTGGTTCTACTACTTTCAGGACGTGCGCTTTTTCAGCCTGCTCATCCTGCCCCTGCTGACCATGCGCCTGTTTGCCGAGGAGAAAAAGCTGGGGACGATCGAGCTGCTGTGGACCTATCCGCTCAAGGACTCCCACATCATTCTGGGCAAGTTTCTGGCCAGCTTTTTTGTGTTTTTCCTGATGGTCGCCGCCACCCTGTTCTACCCCCTGCTGCTGTCAACGATCCACGCCTTTGCCTGGGGACCACCCCTGGCCGGCTATCTCGGCATCCTGCTGTTGGGCGCGGCCTTTATCGCCTGCGGCACGTTTATTTCGTCGCTGACCGAGAATCAGCTGGTCAGCGCTATGTCGACCTATGCGGTGCTGGTCTCGTGGTGGTTTCTGACCTGGAATGAGGAGGCGGTCGGGGATGAGCTGCTGGGGATTTCGCTATTTGACCGCTTTGAGTCGTTTGCCAAGGGCGTGATTAACACCAAGGATGTTTTCTTCTTTGTCATTGTCACCCTGATGTTTCTGTATCTCACCCTACGATCCACGGAGTCGAGGAAATGGCGCGGGACACGTTAGAAGATGGGGCCGCACCGGACCCCGGAACCGGTCTGTGGCCGGGCGCGGAAACGGTGCGGCGCGGCTGTTTGCTGGGGCTTGAGATCGCCTTCGTGCTGGTGATCGTCTTTTCGCTGGGCAGCCTGCTCGGCCGCTGGAACGCCCGCTTTGATCTCACCCCGACCCAGAAATACAGCCTGGCTCCCATCACCGTGCAAACCCTGGAGGGCATCACCTTTCCCATCCAGGCCAGCGTCTTCTACCGCCGTGGCGACCGCGAAAAGCACGACGAGCTGCTCAGTCTGATGCACCACGAAAACGCGCTGTTCCAGTACCGGCTGTACGACCTGGACCGCGCCCCGGGCCTGGCCCAACGCTATGGGGTCACGGCCTACGGGACGGTTGTTCTGGAGTCGTCCGACAATCGGGTCACCCTGCCGATGGTGGATGAGGAACGCATGCTGAACGCGCTGCTGCGCGTCTCACAGACTCAGAAGATCGTCTATTTCCTGGTTGGCCACGGCGAGAACAATCCGGGCGACGGTCAGGAACGCAACGGCTACGGGGTGGTCCGGCAGGTCCTGGAAACCGAAAACTACCAGGTCCGTCCCCTGGCCCTGCTGCGGACGCAACAGGTGCCCGCAGACGCCGACCTCGTCGTTGTCAGCGGACCCAAGGACGACCTGGCGCCGGCCGAACTGACGGCGCTGACCAGCTATCTCGAAGCCGGCGGTAACGCCTTGCTGATGCTCGACCCCTTTACCGTACCCCGCCTGTCGGCCTACCTGGCGCGGTTCGGACTGCACCTGGCCGACGACGTGGTGATTGACGAAGAGCGCGGCGTGGCCGGCGGAGAGCCGCTGATGCCGATTATCTCGGATTTTTCCGAAGACGTGTTTCCCCGCCGTTTGAGCGGCTCGCCGATTCTGCCCTACACCCGCCCGGTCCGTGTTGAGGACGGCCAAGCCACGCCGTTTGCCTTCTCCAGCAAGGACAGCTGGGCGCTGAAG
>WTHE01000428.1 GCA_011523315.1 Candidatus Binatota bacterium | reverse complement strand
CACCTCGGTGGCCAGCTCGGGCATCCCGGTCACGCTCACCCCCCTGCTGCTGGTCCCGGCCGGCTATCTGATGTGGGGCGAGCGGCCGACCCGTCGGCTCGGTCTCGGAATCGGGCTGGCCATAGGCGGCAGCGTGTGCATAGCCTGGAACGATTTTCAGCTCAGCCCGCCACAGGCCCTGTACGGTGACCTGCTGGCCCTGGGCGGGGCGGTCATGATGGCCGCCTATCTGGTGTGTGGACGCTTGGTCCGACCGAGCGTTCCGCTGCCGTTGTACGCCGGTCTGGTGTACGCCTGTGCGGCGTTGTGCCTATGGGCGGTGTGTCTGCTCAGCCCGGTGTCCATCCTCGGCTATGCCGGCTCGGCCTATCTGATCCTGCTGCTGCTGGGTCTCGGTCCTCAACTCATCGGCCACACGGTTGTGAACTGGGCGCTGGCCTACCTCTCGCCAACCATCGTCGCCGTCATCCTGCTGGCCGAGCCGGTAGGCGCCTCCCTGCTGGCCTGGCTGTGGCTCGGCGAGTCGGTGTCGTGGCTACAGGGCAGCGGCGGCGCCCTCATCCTGATCGGGATCGGGCTGGTCAACGTTCAGATTCAGTCCGCCGCAGCTCCACGATGAGCAACACAAAGGCCACGGCGCCCAGCAGCTCGAACGCTTCCTCAACATACGGATCTTTGGTCGCCCGATCATAGATCCGTATCCCCCAATCGCGCTGGAAGGCGGTCGCCTTATCCCAGATCTGGCCCAGCCCGAAACACGCCAGGGTCAGCCCGGCCCACACCAGGCTCACTCCCCGGCCGGAGTGCCGCAGCCCGGCCACCAGCAGCGGTGCTCGCCACACCACATACCCCCCCCAGGCCAGGCTCAGCCCGAGTGAGGGCAGGCCGAGGATGAGCTTGGTGCTGAGCGGCACGCTGTCCCGAAACAGATACGCCCACGAAAACATCCGATCCGCGAAAAACTCCTGATCCAGGTCCAACTCTCGCCACACAAAAAAGAAGGCAAAGCCCAGGACAAAAACCCAGAACACGCGCGCCTGCCCCTCGGCCCGCCACAGGCTCAGCAGGCCCAGGCCCAGCGCCAGACCCAACACCCCGGCCTGGACGTTCTGGAACAGGCCGTACTCCCGCATACTGAGCCACGCCCCGGCGTCGAGCAGGCCCAGCACCAGGCTGGCCAGGCCGCAGCCCGCAAAAATGGCCAGCTGGGAGCCGGCGATGTTTCTTGACAAGACCCCCTCCTCCTCGCACTATGCCTGCATACTACAGGAGGTCGTATGTCAAGCGAACACAACAAAGCCGTTGTCCGAAAAGCTATTGATGCCCTCAGCCGCGGCGATATGGCCGGCTTTCTGGCCGATGCCGCCGACGACGTGTCTTTTACCCTGATCGGCTCCACCCCGCTGTCGGGAACGATTCGGGGCAAAAGCACGATTGAGCAGGGGCTGACCACCATCCTGGGCCAGCGCCTCGAAGGCGGAGCCATCGCCATGACGATTGAGAACCTGATTGCCGACGGCGAGTACGTTGCCGAGCAGGCCAGCGGCGTATCCCGCACCCACACCGGCAAGGACTACAACAATACCTACTGCCGGGTGTGGCGGATTGTGGACGGGAAAATTCACTCCCTGACCGAATACCTCGACACCGAACTTGTCAGCGACGCCCTGTGTGACTGAGGAGCGACAGGATGGATTTTGGGATTTGTACCGCCTCGAAGATCGACGAGATCGGCTATATCACTCACGCCGAGAACCTGGGCTACTCGCACGCCTGGATCGCCGACAGCCAGATGATCTGGTCGGACTGTTACGCGGTTCTGGCCCTGGCCGCCCAGCAGACCCGCCGCATGAAGATCGGGACCGGGGTGTCGGTTGCCGGCACCCGCCTGGCGCCGGTCACGGCCAACAGCATCGCCACCATCAACCAGCTGGCTCCGGGCCGGACCTTCCTGGGCATCGGCACCGGCAACACGGCCACCCGGCTGATGGGTCACAAGCCGATGAAACTCAAGGAGTTCGCCGACTATCTGCGGGTGCTGCGCGGCCTGTTGCGCGGCCAGGAGGTTGACTTCAGCTGGCAGGGTCAGACCCATCCGGTCCAGTTCCTGATGCAGGACCACAAGTTTATCAATGTCGAGGAACCCATCCCGCTGTACGTGTCCGGTTTCGGTCCCAAGGCCCAGGCTCTGGCCGGGGAGTACGGCGAGGGCCTAGTCATGTCGGTGCCACCCAACCCCGGCTTCATGCACCGCGCCTTGCAGAACGCCGAGGCCGGAGCCCAGCGCGCCGGGCGGAGCCTGGCCGACGACTTTTATACGGCCTCGCTGACCACGGCGGTGATTTTGCGGCCGGGCGAATCCCTCGACTCCGAGCGCGTGCTGCGCGAGTGTGGCGCGTTTGTGATCGCCTCCATCCATTACCTGTACGACAAGATTCGCCAGTTCGGCGGCGACCCACCGGGCCACCTGCGCCAGATATGGGACGAGTACAGCGCCCAGGTCGAGGCCACCCCCGAGACCCACCGGCATATGCGCATCCACGCCGGGCACTGTACCTATCTGCTGCCCGAAGAGGCCAAATTCGTGACGCCTGAGCTGATCAAATCGACGTGTCTGGCCGGCAGCCCGGAGGAGATCATCGAGCAGGTTCGCGGGCTGGAGCAGGCCGGGCTCAAGCAGCTCATGCTGCTGCCGTCGTTTGAGACCCAGTACCAGGTCATCGAGGATTTCGCCCGCCAGGTGATGGACAAGCTGTGAGGTAGGGCTCAGAAGGCCCGGTGCAGCAGCGCCTCACCCCGCACATAGCGCCCCAGGTTATCCAGCCAGATGTCCGCCACGCGGGGCACATACAGGGGCGAGGACCAGGCGTTATGCGGGGTCAGGAACAGATTCGGCGTCTCCCACAGGGGATCGTCTTTTGGCCACGGCTCGGTCGGCAGCACGTCCAGACAAGCCTGACCGAGCCGACCCGCCACCAGGGCGTGGCGGGCCGCTCCGGTATCCACAATCGCCCCAAGGGCGATATTGACCAGGCTCGCGCCCGGTTTCATCGGGGCCAGCTGTGCCTGGCCGAGCAGTCCCCGGGTCTGGGGCGT
>WTHE01000280.1 GCA_011523315.1 Candidatus Binatota bacterium | reverse complement strand
CCCGGTAATGCAATGTGGGAAACGCTCCGAGTGGAGATCCCGGCGGCGTGAAGCGGCGGGCGTTACTCCGACACCTGGAGCGCCACGGTTGCTACCTTGATCGAGAAGGCGCTAAACACACGATCTATCGGAATCCCGAGACTGGAAGGTTTCATTTCTGCTCCAGCGTCTTGCGCAGGGTCTCCAGCTCGTGGGACAGCCGGCCCTGCTGGCGGGAGAGAGAGAACATATACACGAAGACGATCAACCAGAACGCGCTGAAGGCGCCGAACAGATACCACATGTCCGTTCTCTCCCGCGTCTATGAGGTGGCCACCGCCCGACGCCGTAGCTCGTCCAGTTCGGCAGTCAGGTGCAGGCCGCGCAGGCGTAGCCACATGATCCAGGCAAACAACACCAGGAAGGCGGCGCTGCACACCAGCAGCGTCCAGGCCATCTGCGGCGCCATGGTTTCAACCTTGGGGTGAATGCCCCGCCACAGACGGATGGCGATGTAGAGCAGCGGGATGTTGAAGACCCCGACAATGCCCAGGACGGCGGCGTAGCGGGCCACGTGTTCGGTGTCGCCGCCGATCTGGCGCAGCAGAATATACGCGGCATACACGACCCACAGGACAACCGTCATCGTCAGCCGGGGGTCCCAGGTCCACCACACGCCCCAGCTGGCCCTGGCCCAGACCGAACCGGTGACGATGAACAGGGTACAAAACAGCATGCCGACCTCGGCCCCAGCCCGGGCCAGCTGGTCGGCCCTGCGCTCGCCTTTCCATAAGAAGGCGACGCTGGCCCCGGCCACAATGAAAAAGCCGGCGAAGGCATTCCAGGCGGCGGGCAGGTGATAGTAGAAAATGCGCTGCACGACTCCCAGATTTCTCTCCGTCGGGACGTACAAAAAGATCATGCCCAGGGCAACCAGCATGGACACACAGCTCAGCCAGGGCAAGACCGTATCGGCAAACGGGGCAAATTTTTTCATGCGTATTTCTCCCGCTGATCGCCGTTGCTCTTACTCGTACACCGCCTGCCCGAACAGCAGCCAGCCGGCCACCACAAAGACGACATCAAAAGCGATCAAGACCCGCAACCACACCCCCGTCCACTCTCCATCGCTCAGCAGCGCGCCCGTGGTCTGGACGGCTGACAGCAGGAGGGGGACGAGGAGCGGCAACAAGACCAGGGGAAAGAGGACCTCACCGGCTCGGGTGCGCACAGCCAGGGCGGCGAATATGGTCCCCAGGGCTGAAAAGCCGATAATGCCCAGCAGAACGATAAGCGGCAGGCCGAGCAGAGACCACGACACCGGCAGACCGCACAACACAATGGTGATCGGCACGACAATCGCTTGGACCAGCGACAGAAAAACAATGTTGCCGAGCAGCTTGGCCACAAAGATGTCACTCGGCGCAATGGGGCACAGCAGCAGGCCCGACAGACAGCCCCGCTCCTGCTCAATCAGAAAGCTGCGCTGCAGGCTGAGCATGCCGGCAAACAGCAGCCCGACCCACAACACCGCCGCGCCGATATGTGGGTCGCGGGCCTGCTCCGGGCCGAGGGCGAAAATCCACACCAGCACAATCAGCACCGCCAGCACAAAAAACGACGCCAGCCGCTCCTTGGTCCGTAGCTCAAGCTGAATGTCCTTCCACACAATCGCCCACATCGGCTCAGTCCTGCCTGCCGCGTGCCGGGTGACGGGTGAGATCGGTATAGATGTCGCGCAACTCGGCCACCGACGGCGTGTCGGCAGCCGACTGCCACACGAGGCGGCCCCGGCACAGCATCAGGACCCGGCTGCACAAGGCCAGGCTGCGCTCAAAATCGTGACTGCTGAACACGATTGTCTTGCCGGCCTGTTTGGCCCGCAGCAGGCTGGCGTGTAACAGTTCCAGGGCCTCGGCGTCCAGACCCGTGTAGGGCTCGTCGAGCAGCAGCAAATCGGGCTCGTGCAGCAGGGCTCGGGCCAGGGCCAGGCGCTGCTCCATGCCGCGCGACAGGCTGCGAACCGGCGTGGCCGCCCAGTCTTGCAGACCGACGTATTCGAGCATGGCCTGAACGCGGGCCGACACATTGTCCAGGCGGTAGGCGTGGGCATAAAAGCGCAGGTTCTCAAGCGGGCTCAGGTCGGGGTAGAGAAAGCTGTCGTGACCCACAAAGCCGATACGCCTGCGCGCGCGGGGGTCGTCGGCCGGCAGCGCGAACAGCCGCAGGCTGCCCGACGAGGGCTTGAGCAGGCTGGCCAGGAGACGCAGCAGGGTCGTTTTGCCCGCGCCGTTAGGGCCGAATACGGCCACCGCCTGTCCGGCCTCAACCGTGCACGAAATGTCGCGCAGGACCGGCGTCCAGGCAAACGTTTTGTGCACGTTTTCAGCCGTTACGACACACCCGTTCATAGCCGAGCCGCCCACCCCCCGGGCGCCATGACCGACCGCCTGAGTTTCGCTTGACACGGGCCGGGCGGTATTCTTTCATAGGGGCCGAACAGGGAGGACCTATGACCGGGACAATCAAAAAGATCATCAAGGCCAAGGGCTTTGGTTTTATCACTCCTGATGAGGGCAATGAGGATGTGTTTTTCCACAGCTCTCGTCTGGCGCCCAAGATGTATTTCGAAGACCTGCGCGAGGGCGACGAGGTCGAATTCCAGGTTCGCCCCGGCGACAAAGGTCCCCAGGCCTTCAACCTCAAGGTTCGCTAGTCCGAGCGGCCGAGCCCCGCTCCAGCCGGTCGAGCCGGGCCATGGCGTCCAGGGCTCGGGCTTCGTACTTCTCACGCAGCGCGCGGTAGTCCTCGTCGGTGAGCTTACCGGTTTGGAGGTCAAACTCGGCCTCCTTGAGGGCCGCGTAGGCCTGGCTTTTTTGTTCCTGCCAGCGTTCCAACTCGGGCGCGCTGGCCAGCGGCCGGTCGGTCCTGACCCGGTCCGGTCGCAGCAATGGCAGGGCAACCAGCGCGGCTACGCTGGCGATAAGCACCAGACCGGCAAAATACAGCACAAAGGACATACGCGTCTCACGCTGATGGGCGACGCGGGCGGCGCTCCTGCTCAGTCGTCAAAGTCGGCCAACTCCTTGTTGAGGCGCTCCCGATAGGCGTCGGCAGCGGCTGGGACGGTGC
>WTHE01000513.1 GCA_011523315.1 Candidatus Binatota bacterium | reverse complement strand
GAAACCGATTTTGTGGCTCGTACCGAGGAGTTTCAGCGGTTGGTCAAAGACCTCGGCATGCAGATTGCCGCCGCTCAGCCGCGCTATGTCCGGCGCGACGATATCCCGGCTGGGGAGGTGGAAAAAGAGCGGGCGATCTACCGCACCCAGACGCTGGCCGAGGGCAAACCCGAGAAGGTCATTGATCGTATTGTCGATGGACGCCTGGAGAAGTACTACGGAGAGAACTGCCTCCTCGAGCAGAGCTTTATCCGCGATACGGCAAAGACGGTCGAACAGCTGGTCAAGGAGATGGTTGCCCGCACCGGAGAAAATATTGTCGTTCGCCGCTTTTCCCGCTTCCAGATTGGCGAGGCCGGGGAAGCCGCCGACTAGCGTGGAGCGCACCAGCCACGCCCGGCCGGGATCATGACTGCCGATTCCTCTCCGATCCCCTATAAACGGGTGTTACTGAAAATCGGCGGCGAAGCGCTGGCCGGCGACGGCGGGTATGGGATCGACGAGGCGGTCTTGTCGCGGATGGCCAACGAGGTCAGGGAGGTCCACGACCTCGGCTGTGAAATCGCGCTGGTGATCGGCGGCGGGAATATCTTCCGGGGCCTGGCCGCCAGCGCCCGCGGCATGGCCCGGGCCACGGCCGACTACATGGGCATGCTGGCCACCCTGATCAATAGCCTGGCCATGCAGGAGGCGCTGGAAACGGTTGAGGTCCAGACCCGGGTGATGTCGGCCCTGAGCGTGTCGCAGGTCGCTGAGCCGTATATCCGGCGGCGGGCGACCCGCCATCTCGAAAAGGGACGGGTGGTGATTTTTGCGGCAGGAACCGGCAATCCGTATTTCACGACGGATACGGCGGCCAGTTTGCGGGCCATGGAGATCGGGGCGCAGATCATCTTCAAAGCCACCAAGGTTGACGGCATCTACGATGCCGACCCGGTCCACGTCGCCGACGCCAAGCGCTATCACGAGGTCAGTTATATCGAGGTCTTGCAAAAAAACCTCAAAGTCATGGATTCGACCGCGATTTCTCTGTGTATGGACAACCGCCTGCCGATTCTGGTGTTCAGCATGCTGGAGACGGGCAATATCAAGCGAGCCGTGCTCGGAGAGCAGGTCGGAACCCTGGTCCATGGAGGGGCAGTATGAATGCGCAACTACTGAACGAGTTGAAGAAAGAGGCCGACCATACCATTGAGTCTCTCAACAAAGAATTTCTTAAGGTGCGCACCGGCCGAGCCTCGGTGGCTCTCATTGAGGGGGTAATGGTTGACTGCTATGGAGCCCCGACGCCTCTGAACCAAGTGGCCGCCCTGTCGGCACCCGAGCCCCGTCTGCTGCTGGCCCAGCCCTACGACCAGCATATCATCGGCGATATCGAAAAGGCGATCTATAAAGCCGACCTCGGGCTGACTCCGGTCAACGACGGCAAGGTTATCCGGGTGCCGCTGCCCGAGTTGACCGAGGAGCGCCGCAAGGAACTCGTGCGCCATATCCGGAAAATGGCCGAGGACTATCGGGTGTCGATGCGCAATCATCGCCGCAGCATCAACGACCGGGTCAAAAAAATGCAGAAGAACAAAGAAATGTCTGAGGATGAGGCACGGGCCACGCAAGACCAGATCCAGAAAATGACCAACGAGTCGATCGACAAGATTGAGCAGATCCTGCGGGTCAAGGAGGAGGATTTGCTGTCGGTATAAAGCCGGGCAAGCGCGCCGCTGAGCGGCGGGCCGTACCTGGTGGGGGCGCGAGTGACGCAACACAACCGACCGATGCAAAACGGCAGTCTTCAGCTCAGGCTGGCCGGTGAGCGGCCGGCTGGACCGGAGCCGGCCCAGCCGGAGCTGCAGCACCTGCGGCTGGACCGGCTGCCCCGACACGTCGCCATCATCATGGACGGCAACGGCCGCTGGGCACAGCAGCGTGGTTTGCCCCGGACCGAAGGCCACAAACGGGCCAAAGAAACCGTCCGCACAATCGTCGAAACCAGCCGCGAACTCGGCCTCTCGTATCTGACCCTGTACGCCTTCTCGTCAGAAAACTGGCAGCGCCCCAGCGCTGAAATCCGCGTCCTGATGAGCCTCTTTCGTCGTTATTTGCGCAGTGAACTCGACCGTCTGATGGACTACAATATCAGGCTGCTGGCCCTCGGCGATCTGGCCCGCCTGCCCGGAGCGGTCCGCTCGGCTTTTGACGAGGCGATTTTTGCGACGCGACACAACACCGGGCTGACCGTGGTCCTGGCGGTCAGCTATGGGGCGCGTGAAGAGATTGTCGCTGCGGTCCGGACCCTGGCCCGAGCTGCGCAGGAGGGCCGCCTGCGGCCTGAGGAGATTGACGAGCAGAGTGTGGCCCGGCATTTGTGGACGGCGGATATCCCCGATCCCGATTTCCTGATTCGGACCGGAAAAGAGATGCGGATCAGCAATTTCCTGCTGTGGCAGCTGGCCTATACCGAGTTGTACGTGACGGATACCCTGTGGCCGGACTTTGACCGTGAGCATTTTTTCCGCTCCCTGCTCGAATATCAGCGTCGCCAGCGGCGTTTTGGACGAACCGCCGAACAGCAGACCCTGAAAGGTCTCCGGCGGGCGGTAGGCTAGGCGCAGGTGTGCTTCGCGACCGACTCTTGACCGCAGCCCTTGCCCTGCCGCTCCTCGTCGTTTGCATCTGCTGCGCCCCGGTCTGGGTCTTCTCCACGACCGTCTTTTTGTTGACCTGTCTCGGGCTGTACGAATTCTTTTCGCTGACACGGGACCACAATCCGCTTCCCTGCGGTCTGGGACTCGGCTGGGGCGGCGGCTTGGCGGCAGCCATGTGTGTCGGGCCCGGCGCGCTGGTCGGCGCGGTGTTGATCGCCGGATTTTTTCTCACCTTTGCCTGCGCTTTGCGCACGCCTCAGCCCGACAGGGGGCTGGCCGGAGTCAGTCTGACCCTGTTGGGGGTTGTGTACGTCGGTTTTTTACTGCCCCACCTCGTCTGGGTCCGGCAGCTCCCGGACGGCGTCGGCTGGGTGTTTTTCCTGCTGCTGGTTGCTATGCTGGGCGATACCGGCGGCTATGCCGTTGGGCGGCTGTGGGGCAGCCGCAAGCTCATTCCTCACATCAGTCCCGGCA
>WTHE01000254.1:1195-3118 GCA_011523315.1 Candidatus Binatota bacterium | reverse complement strand
CGCTCGGTGACGCTGAACCCGGCGCCGTCGATAAAGCCCAGCGGAACCGGGCGTTTCATGCCGTGGACGACAAGGGATGCGGTGCAATCGTACTGTTCGACAATGCGCGGCGCGGTGTCGCGGTATTTGGGCTCGATGTAGTCGATGTAGCAGTTGGGCGGCTCACAGATGTGGCCGTCGGATGAGATAATGCCTGCCGGTATCATGCGTATGCTTCCTCTCTTGTTTGCTCTTTTGGGCTGAGCCTTGGGCCGCTTATCCGTCGATCATCACATTCTCTTGGGTGAACAAAATCACGATTTCCCGAGAGCCATCGGTCGCGCCCTGTCGGGCGGCCTGACCTTCGGCTGGGACAAAGGCGTTGTCCATGTCCTGTTTGGTCTCGAACCACGTCTCGGCCATCCCGTCGTAGCGCTGATCGTCTGTGGTACACAGGTTGACACAGTAGCGTTTGACGCCTTTCCACTTCATCACCTTGGGGGCGTGGACTTCCAGCCACCAGCGACGAAAGTCTTCCATCTGCATGCCTTCGGGACGTTTCAGCAGGCCGACAACTTTATACATGACGCCTCCTCTAGGGACCGAGCTTGACAGCCCTATAGCCGGCTTGCCCGTCCGGTTCAAGCCGTAGGCCCGCCCTCACCTCGACACTTTCGATTGACAGGCTTGTCCCTCCAGAAGAATAATGCCGGCAAAGGAGGGGATCAGATGCAAAAGAACAAGGTGATTTCGTCGGACGATCACATTTATGAACCTCTCGATCTGTGGACCACCAGGCTCGACAAGAAGTTCCGCGACCGCGCCCCGCGAGTCATCCCGGAAGAGGGGGACGACTGGTGGTATTGTGAAGGCATCAAGATCCAGACGGCTGCGGCCGGTGCCCAGGCCGGTCTGCGCTTCGAGGACCCGGACCGCCTGAGCTTCAAGGATAAGGTGGAGAATATCCGGCTCGGCGCCTACATCCCCGAAGAGCACATCAAAGACATGGATGCCGACGGCATAGACATGGGCCTCGTGTACCCCACCGTCGGGCTGCAACTCTACCAGCGGATTCAGGATAGCGAGCTGTTGACCGTCTTGTTTCGGGCCTATAACGACTGGCTGGCCGAGTTCTGCGACACCTTTCCGGAGCGCCTCAGGGGCATCGCCATGATCAACCTCGACGATATTTCGTCGGGGGTCAGGGAAATGGAACGCTGCGCCAGGCAGGGGCATCGCGGCATCATGATTACCATTCAGCCGTTGAGAGGCATGAGCTATGACCGGCCGGAGTACGAGCCCGTCTGGGCGGCGGCCCAGGATTTGGCCTTGCCCATCAGCCTGCATGTGACGACGAATCGGCCCGACCCGGATGACCCCGGAGCGCTCCTCCTGGACGCGGCCAAGCCGTCCTTTTTTGTCAATCTGGATCACTGGCCGCGGGTGTGTCTGACCGACATGATTTTCAGTGGCGTGTTCGAGCGGTATCCCAGACTCCAGGTCGGATCGGTCGAAATGGAGCTGTCGTGGGTGCCGCACTTCCTCGACCGCATGGACTACAACTACACCCAGCGCGCACGGGAGATTGCCGGGGCGCGCTTCACACAGGATGTCCTGCCGAGCGAGTTCTTTCATCGCCACGTCTTTTTGAGTTTTCAGGAAGACCACATGGGTATTCGTGATCGAGAGGTCATCGGGGTGGACAGCCTGTTGTGGGGCTCCGATTATCCCCACCAGGAATCGACTTTTCCCAAGAGCCAGGAGTTTCTGGCGGACCTGCTCGCCGACTGTAGCGAAGAAGAACGGGCCAAGATTGTTGGCGGCAACGCCGCGCGGGTGTATCAGCTGGGCTGAGGCCCGACAGGACAGCGGCGCTCCAGGGTTCGGCCATGCCCAAGCAGATCCACCTCGCCGGCTTTGCGCTCTTTACCCCGGCGCCGCATA
>WTHE01000254.1:0-1095 GCA_011523315.1 Candidatus Binatota bacterium | reverse complement strand
ATGCCCAAGCAGATCCACCTCGCCGGCTTTGCGCTCTTTACCCCGGCGCCGCATATGCCGCTGTCGTGGATCTATCCGCGCCAGAAGATCCGCCACAAGTGGTACGAGGGCGAGTACTGGGAATCCGTGGTCCGCAGCCTGGAGCGCGGCAAGTTCGACATGCTGTTTTTCGCCGACAGCCTGGCCGGTGGCACGCAGCCCGAGCAGGTGCGCTATGCGATCCAGTTCCCCAGCCACGACCCGGTCGCGCTGGTGACCTATCTCTCGGCGGTGGTCAAAAAACTCGGCTTTGCCGTCACCATGTCTACGACATTCTACCCGCCGTTTCTGCTGGCCCGGACCCTGGCGACGCTCGATCATCTGACCCAGGGACGGATTGGCTGGAACATCGTGTCTTCGACCTCGACGGCCGAGGCGAACAACTTCGGGCTGGACAGCCTGCCGGCGCATGACGACCGCTATGAGCGCGCCGACGAATACATGCAGGCGTGCTATGGCCTGTGGAACAGCTGGGAGGCGGATGCCGTACAGATGGACATGGACCGCAAGGTCTTTGCCGATCCGTCCAAGGTCCACCGGGTTGACTTTCAGGGTCGGTGGTATCAGACCCGGGGACCGTTCACAGTCATGCCCTCGACCCGTCGGCGTCCGTTTCTGTTTCAGGCCGGCCAGTCGGACCGGGGGCGGGCTTTTGCCGCTCGGCACGCCGAGGGCATCTTCAGCGCCGCGCGCGGCGTCAAGCAGATGCGCGCCTTCTGTGAGGACATTGCCGGCCGGGCGGAACGCCTGGGGCGCAACCCCAACACCATTCCGATCATGTGGGCCGGCCAGCCGCTGGTAGCCGAGAGTGAGGCCGAGGCGCGTGAACGCTACGCCGCCATTCGTGCCCGGATTCCGCTCGAAGCGTCGCTGGCCCAGATGTCAATGCACTTCAATCTCGACCTGTCCCGGTTTGACATCGATGTGCCGGTTCAGGACCTCGACGTGCCGGGCACCAGAGGCTTGTTCGAGATGTACCAGAAGTATGACAAGAACATCACCTTGCGTGATATCGCCAAAACCTATCTGACCGGCAGCGACAGCAATCCCCTGGTC
>WTHE01000560.1 GCA_011523315.1 Candidatus Binatota bacterium | reverse complement strand
CGTCCAGCCCCAGGTGGCAGCCTTCGCCCAGCCGGCCTGAGTCGGTCAGCCGCAGCGCTGCGGGAGGTGCGATGCTGATTATCAGATTTACCGACAGCTACGGTCATCAGGAGGAACTCCGCTTCACCGAGTTCGAGACGCTGAGCGACTATCTGGCCTACCATCTCAAACATCACGGGTTTGGCGACGACGAGCGTCCGAGCCGCTGGGAAGAGCTGAGCTACGAAGAGCTGACCGATATGCTCGGTGATGAAGCCGCAGACTCCTGGTCGGACGCCTACGCCATTGCCAAGCGGTATGGCAAAGCCGTGTGGGGCTGCGGACCGGGCATCCCGGCCGGCTGGTACACCCCTCAGGACCTCGGGGAGGTCCTGGACCGCCTGTGGGAATATATTTCCCAGTCGTGGCGGAACGTGGAAGTGATTGAGTCGCATGCCGCCTAGCTGCGGCTCGAGGGAGGAGTGAGGCGCCTATGAAGGTGAAAGATATCCTGGAGAGCAAGGGCAGCGCGGTGGCGACCATCCCGGCCGATGCCAGCCTGCACGACGCCCTGGAGCGCTTGATTGAGCTGCGGATCGGCTCCCTGGTCGTGGTGGACAGCCACGACCCGATTGTCGGCATTCTCACCGAGCGCGACCTGTTGCGCGAGTGTGCGATCCATCCCGAGGGCGTGCGGGAGATGGCGGTGCGGGAGATCATGAGTTCAAACCCGATCATTGCCGTTCCCGAGGATGAGGTGGCGTATATCATGGGCATCATGACCCATAACCGCATTCGACACCTGCCCATTCTCGATGGCGAGCGTTTGGCCGGCATGATCTCGATTGGCGACGTGGTCAAGGCCCAGCTCGAAGCCGCAGAGTTTGAGAACCGCTATCTCAGAGACTTCATCCAGCACAGCTAGGCAGCAGAAAGGAGGCCACCGTGGCCACATCAGACGTTACCCACACTCCAGCCGTGTCGCGCCCGTCCGCGACCGGGCTGACGACGTTTGCCCAGGAAGGCATGGTCGCCGGTCTGCTCGGGGCGGTCACCATTGCGGTGTGGTTCCTGGTCGTAGACAGCCTGAGCGGTCGCCCGCTGTATACCCCGACCGTGCTCGGGCTGGCCCTGTTCAAAGGCACGGCCGGCCTGGCCCCGAGTGTTGCCATCGACCTGGAGATGGTCCTGATGTTCACCTGGGTGCACGGCCTTGCCTTCATGGTGGTTGGTGGCCTGGTGTCCTATCTGCTGGATGTGGCCGAGCACCATCCGCATGTCGGCTTTGGGGCGGTGCTGCTGTTTGTCGTCCTGGAGTTGGGCTTTGTGGTAGTCAGCCTGGTGTTTGCCGAGCCCGTGCTGCGCGCCCTGGCGTGGCCGGCGGTTCTGGTCGGCAATCTGCTCGCGGCCGTGGTCATGGTCGGCTATTTCTGGCGGCACCATCCCCGGCTGACCATCGAACCCTGACGCCGGACGCCTTGCCCTCAGGCCACGTCCGGCGGAGACGGCAGCTCGTGGGTCACAAAATAGCGGACCACATCCTGGGGGGTGATCAGACCCACCACGCTGCCCTGACGGGTAACGGGCAGATGGTGGAGCTGGTTGAGGCGCAGCAGGCGGATGACGCTGTCGGCTGAGGCAAACTCATCGACCGTAATGACCGACCGGGTCATGATCGTTCGGACCGGCGTCTCGGCTGATGCCGACTGGAGCAGGGCGTTCAGGACATCGCTCTCGGTAATGATGCCCACCACCTGACCTGAAGCGTCCACAACCGGCAGGCCGCTGATCATGATGCTGGCCAGTTCCTGAGCCGCCTCGGCCAGCGTGGTGTCCGGCGAAGCCGTTGCCACCTGGGCGGCCATGAGTTGACGGGCGTGTCCTTTCATCGCTGGCTCCTCTCCACCGATTCTGCCTGCTCCAGGCGCTGCGGCAGACCCGACCGACGCTGAGCAGCTAGCGCGTTTCCCGATAGGCTGTAGGTCGGATTAGCGTAGCGTAATCCGACACGTACGGGCTGTCGGGTTACGCCTCCGGCTAACCCGACCTACACGGCTACACATAATGGTGAATTGCCCTAGGCGTCTGCCCGGATCATACTCCAGTCGGGTTGCGGCGTCCAACGAGTGCCGGTATGGCCTACCGAACTTCGGGCTCTCACGCCAAGAAAATCCCCCTCACTCCCCCTTCTTTGCAAAGAGGGAGGCGCGGAAGCGCAGGGGGATTTTTGGGGAGGATCCCCAAGGGAAGACGTTTACGGGCGGATGGTGTGGCTCAGTGTACGCGGGCGACCGCCGGGGTTTCCTCGGCCGCGGTCACCAGCAGGCGGCGTTCCCTGGTATGCAGATGACCCTCAATCGTCAGGTGCTTGCCGACCATCTCGGGCTGCCGGAGCGGAGCGAGCAGACCCGGAGAGCCGTACAGCCGGATTGAGCCCCACAGCAGGTCGCGCAACTGGAGCCGCGCATGGTTGCCCTGGGTTACTTCCTCTACCGCGTCGAGCTGAAAACGCCACAGCTGGCCGTGGACAAACACGGTCAGGCTGCGCAGCCCGGCAGCGTTCTGGTCTTCGAGCGGCAGCAGGACCCCGGACAGGCGGACATACGGAGGCGCCTCGGGGTAGGAGAACCGGGCGTCTGTCGAACTGGTCCAGCACAGGACGAGACCGAGGGCAAGAATGACCACGCTATACATATGTTTCATAGCCTTTCCTCCTCTATGCCCTGAATACCGCAAAGGCCGTGCCAAAATCGGTGTCGTCCGGGGCTGAGCCTAAGCCCGTGTCTCCAGGGCGATTTTCCGGTCTGCCGTCAGTGTTGTGGCCGAGAGTGTCCCAACTTCAGGACATGCCGGTTGCAAAAGGGGGACACGGCCGGCTCGAAGAACAACAGCGCCAGGCGCGTCCACTCTCGTCCCATGTGTGCTATGATCGAGCCGCCATATCGGTCAGACTGGCACGACGGAGAAGTCAACACAGGAGAACCGCCATGCAACAACTCCACCGCATCCTTGTGGGGCACGATTTCAGGGCCGGCGGAGAAGTCGCCGTCAGCTCGGCCGCAGCGCTGGCCGCCCGCTACGGGGCTGCCCTGCGCCTGGTGCACGTGGTCGAGCCGCCCCATTTGTATCAACGTCTGTCC
>WTHE01000001.1 GCA_011523315.1 Candidatus Binatota bacterium | reverse complement strand
GATCTGGAGCAGACGACCCATGGCCGGCGTAAAGGCGTTGCGCTCGGTCAGATCGGCCAGACTGATGCCACGAGCCACAAAGCGCCGGATGGAGAACGCCGCGCCGTCAATCGCCAGCGGCGGAATGATGATATTGACCCGACTGCCGTCAGGCAGCCGGGCATCCACCATCGGGCTGGCCTCGTCCACCCGGCGTCCGACCCAGCCGGCAATCCGCTGGGCGATATTGAGCAGATGCTGCTCGTCCCGGAAGCGGATATCCGCCCGCTCCAGCTTGCCGCGCCGTTCGATATACACCGATGTGAGACCGTTGACCAGGATGTCGGAAATCTGCGGGTCATTGAACAGCGGCTCCAGCGGCCCCAGGCCATTGATGTCGTCCACCAGCCGCTGGACCACCCGGCGGCGGTCCAGCGGAGCCAGGTCCGAGGCAATCGAGTCTTCCGTGTCGAGAAACGTCCGCAACTGGCTGGCCAGTTCGTCCCGGCTCAGGTCGGCCGCCTTGGCCATGTCGAGAGACTGCACAACGGTCGGGTGCAGCCGTGCAGCCAGGTCGGCGATTCGGCTGTCCGCGGCCACGTCGTGTGTCGGGCCGGCCGGCTCGGGTGCCGTGGCCGGCGTATCGACTGGAGATGACTCGGCCTGAGCGGGGCCGGCGTCGGGCTTGGGAACCGGAGGAGCGGGCTTGGTACGGCGTCCAAACAGCGTGCGTGGCATAGGCGGCGTCTTTCGGCTGGGGTGTGAATGGGCTACGGTGCGGCGTCAGCCAGCGAGACGGCCGGTCGTATCAACCGACCCGTCAACTCGTCCAGGGCTCGGCGGTATTTCTTGCTGAAGGTCCGCTCCGGCAGACCATAGTTGGTGGCTGCCGGCAGGCCGGACTCGAACGGCACGCTCACGTCCGGCTCGCGTCCGGCCAGGGTGTAGCGGATATCCTGGGCCGACAGCGCGTTCTTGGGACCTCGGGTATGGTTTTCGACCAGCACATGGCGGGCGTCGCTGTCCAGCAGCGCCAGGCGACGGATGACCCGGTTGAGGCTGACCAGGGTCGGTTCAAAGACCAGCACCCGTTCATCCGCGTCGGCCAGCACGGCAAACAGCAGGTCGGTATCGGTCAGGCCGTCCACGATGACGAGGTGGGAGCGGTTGGCGAGCTGTTCCAGCAGCCAGCGCACAGCCTCGGGAGCGGGGGCCGCCGGCAGGCTGTCGCCGGCCCGGTAGCCGTACAGCGAGACGCGCGGCGTGACCGTCGTCTGCACGCCGTCAATCAGGCTGGAGTCCGGGTCCGGCTTTGCGGCCAGGTCCAGCAACTCGTCAAACCCGGCCGCCGGCTCACTGTCCAGCATCAGCGACAGCACCCCGGCGGTCCGCTCCAGGTCCAGGACCGACACATAGCTGCCCTGCGACGCTGCGGTCAGGGCCGTCAGCGCGGCCAGCGTCGTGGTGCCGCAGCCGCCGCAGCCGGCAAACGCGATCACCCGTCCGGCGTACAGCCGGGGGGCGGCGTCCTCGTCCCCGAGTGCCAGGGTCATGGCCTCGCGCACATCGCTCACAGTCAGCGGCTTGGGCAGATAGTCCGTGACCCCGCAGGCCAGCAACTCGCGGGTGAAACGCGCGGTGTCATTCGAGCTGACGGCCACGACCGCCGTCCCGAATTCACACACCGCCGCCAACTCGTGAATGCGTCCGACCGGAAACTCAACGCCGTCGAGATCGACGAACAGCACCCGTGGCGAGTCCGTCTCACGCAGCGTTCTGATCGCCCCGGTCATGTCGGCCCGCTCGACCTGCGCGCTGTGGTCGGCCAACGCCTCTTTCAGCGTCTTTTCCGTTTGGGCATCAGCCGCAAAGGCGCGGATGCGGGTGGTTGGGGTGGCTTCCATGCTCAGCGCTCTCGCTTATCCTGCTCTTCTCGGGCCGACCTGCCCGCTCCGCCGTGCGTTCGGCTTGCTCGCTGTCATACCAGATTCAAAAGGCCCATTGGTTCTTGTGTCTCAACAGGCGTTCACCTCGGCGGAGCCGTGCGCTCTATCAGGGCATTCAGGGCGTCCCCCTGCTGGCGCAAGGCTTCGCCCTGTTGGCGCAGGGCTTCACTCTGCTGACGCAAGGCTTCGCCCTGCTGGTGCAAAGCGACCATGGTTTCCTGATGCTGATCTCTCGCCTCCTGGTGCTGCGCGTCCCGAGCGCTGGCCGCCTTTTTCATGAGCCACAACCCACCGGCAATCAGCAGGCATTGCGCCGCGCCGATCAGCACTTGCGCGATGACGGCATAACGCTGGAGATCGAGGCTGGCCGTTTGGAGCGCGAGGCTGGCTGTTTCGTACTCCGTCATATGCCTGCTTCTTCAGTCATGTCGGCTCGGGGTTCAACGCGCAGCCCGTCGAGGATTTCAAGCATCGTGGCGAGCATGTCCTTCTGAGCCGCAGCGGTATCTGCTGCGTTGGCGATGTAGACCCCGGCTTCAAAAAACAGCGCCCACAACAGGGAGATCAACGGGTCAAGCGACAGCGGTTTCAGCAGACCGACACTCACCAATGCCTCGAACATCTGACGGGCCAATTTCAGCCCCGGCCCAGTCTTGGTCGCGGTTGTCCGGCCGAGTACGGCCGGGCCATCTATATGCAGAATGCGTTGCGTGTGCGGATCAGCGGCGCGTTCCACAAAGGCGTAGCAGGTTGTGACCACCAGCCGCTGCCACAGATCTCTCTCAGCATCAGCATCCTGGACGCGCCCGGCGATGAATTGCAGGAAATTCTGCTGTTCCTCATTGTAGACCGCCTCGAAAAGCCCGGCTTTGTCGCGGAAGTGGTAGTACACGGCACCTCGGGTGACCTTGGAGCGGGCGCGGGACACGATTTCTTCGGTCGAGGTGTTGGCATACCCCTGCTCGGCAAACAACTCCCGAGCCGCGTCAAGCAAGGCGCGCCGCGTTCTTTCATATTGTTCGGCTTTTGTGATACGGTCCGCCATAGTCCCTCCTTATCGGGCAGTGTCTCAGTTTGAAAATGACTAGACTCATCTCATAAACAGGCAGGAAAATCCCCTTATAATCCCCCTTTTTCAACATGTGATGCAGATTACCCGGAATCTCCTCTTCCCCGCCGTGCGCAAGCTGCTGGGCCGAGGAGCACCCACCC
>WTHE01000174.1 GCA_011523315.1 Candidatus Binatota bacterium | reverse complement strand
AGTATGGGGCGACCGTGTATCCCCTGCACGTTGTCCCGGCCGCAGACAGCGACCTGCTGCTGCGCGAGGTGTATCGCGCCGGCCCCCAGGCCCCGGCCGATCATGTGTATGCCGAAAAGGTCGCCCGGCAAAAGCTCGAAGAGCTGGCCCAGGCTCAGTTGGGCGGAGTCCAGACCCAGCTCGAACTCCACGTCAGCAACGATCCGGGCCGGACCATTATCGAAACGGAGAAGGCTGTGGGCGCGGATCTGCTGATTATGGCCACCCACGGTTTCAGCGGCATGTTTCGCCTGCTGATAGGCAGCCTGACCGAAAAGATGATGCGTGAGGCCGACTGCCCGGTGCTGGCCCTGCACCAGTAGAGCCGTTCCCCAACAGCGCTGGCCGAATCATGGCTGGGCCGACCCGGCTCAGCCCTTCCCTCCTCGCTGTTTGCCTGCCTGTAGCAGGCGCTGCAAGTATTCCAGCAGATCGGTGTCGGTCAGAATGCCGACCAGTTTCTTTTTCTCCACCACCGGCAGACAGCCGAACTTTTCAACCAGCAGCAGCTTGAGGGCGTCCTCAATCTCCGTGTCCGCCTCGACCGCCACCACGTTTTTGGACATCACATCGCGAACCGCGACCTTGCCCAGCCACTGCTGCTGCTTATGGGCCGAGACCTTCAGCAGGGACGACACCGACGCCCGCAGCAGGTCTCGTTGTGAGACGATACCGACCAGCCGGCCGTTGGCCTGGACAACCGGCAGATGACGGAAGCGGCCCATGCCCATGATGTCGTCGGCAACATCGAGGGAGTCGTTCGTTCGGAGCGTGGCGATATCGGTCTGCATCAGGTCTTTGACGTGCATGTCTGGTCCTCATGTGTGTTGACGACCTCCGGGTCGGTCCACTCCTCAAACGCGCCGGGCTCATGCCAGCGGCGGCTGACGATCAGTTTGCCGGCCCGGGAGCGTTTTTTGCGGAAGCCCAGCAGGTGGAACAACTCCAGCCCGTACCAGCGCGCAATGCGCAGGTCGATAGTGAGCGTGGCGGCCAAGTCGGGATGCCGACGCACCCCGGGCAGGGCGGGCAGGAGGCGTTCGAGCCGCAGCCGACGCAGCCACGCCGCCAGCCCCAGCCACACCGGCCGCACGGCTCTGACCACAAAAAACCCGTCCGCCCCCTGCCCCTGGTAGAGCGGCATCAGGATCTGCCCGGACTCAGCGGCCCGGATCGGCCCGTGGCGGTCATGGGCCAAGAGCTGGCCGCGTCTGACCGGCTGGAAGTTGGTGAAACCGGGCTGCATCACAAACGCATCGCCGTCTTGAATCAGATGGTGATGGCGGATTTCCACGACCGCAGGACGGCGCTCGCTCGGCGCAGGCACGGCGGTCGTCGGGATACACCCGGCGGTGGCCAACACACTCCAGATTGCCGCCACATGGTTCTCCACCGCGCTCGGCGCAGCGTGCTGGCCGGCCTCAAAGCCAATTGCGACATGGCCTCGCTCGCTCAAATAATTCAGCAGCGTGCCCTCCAGCTGTTCTTCCAGGCCCAGGATCACCGCAGCCCGAAGGCGGAACGCGAAGCGACGGTTGAGCAGCGTGTCGCCGATCACCACAAACGGCCGGCCTGCGGCGGAGGTGGTGTGGAGGTCGAGGAAGACGACCGGTCCTTGACGCCGGGTCAGTTGGGCTTCAATCTCTTCCAGCAGCTCACGCTGTTCCGCGTCTTCCGCGCCCGTATCTGCGGAGCGCTCCTGACGTTTCAGCCGCTGCACACGTTCGGGCGACCACAGCCGGTTGAAATCCTGGTCAATATACCGACGGCCACGCGCCAGCGCCGCCCGGTTGCCGGCCAGCCCCACAAACCTGCCCCGAAAGGGCAGATGTGAAGCGTGCAAGTCGCGCAGCACCTGTTGCAGGGCCAGCACCCCGGCCGGCTCATTGCCGTGCATCCCCCCGATGCTCAACACCAGCGGCCCGGCGGCATGTCCACCATAGCTGCCGAGCAGGCGAGGAAAGGGGTCGGGCTGGGCTGCGGGCTCAGGCGTCATGCGCGGCCGACTCCTGGCCGGCCTGTTCGAGCAGCCGGGCCGTCATATTGAGAATATCGCGTTCGGTCACAATGCCGACCAGGCGCTCGTGTTTGACCACCAGCAAGTAGTCGCTGTTTTCCTGGCGCATCCGGGTGACCGCGTCCAGGACCAGGGTTTCCGGGGGCAGCGTCAGCGGCTTCGGCTGCATGACCGCACTGACCGGCGGCGGCTCGCGGTCGGTCTGGGGCAGGC
This sequence comes from Candidatus Binatota bacterium, assembly GCA_011523315.1. GTDB lineage: Bacteria > Desulfobacterota > Binatia > Bin18 > Bin18 > JAAXHF01. The sequence continues at coordinate 870 of WTHE01000174.1, read as the reverse complement.
CGTGGCGCAGCACCTCAAAGCACGAGATCAGACCGGCCAGCCGGCCCTGTTCGTCCTCGACCGGAATGTGGCGAATCCGTTTCCAGTCCATCAGCCTGGCCACCAGGTCGAGCGGCTCATCGGGATGGACGGTGAACAGATCGGTGGTCATGGACTCTTCAATGCGCAAGGCGTGCAGCTTTGCGCCGTGGCCCTCTGTGAGGTCGGCGAGCGGCCATTCGTGCACGGGTGTTCCCTCCCACTGACGGTCGATAGTTGCGGCGGTCAGCGCGCTCAGTCGCGCCGCCTGGGTGTCGGCGCCCTGCATATCGGCCAAAGAGCGCAGCAACCAGGACGCTCCGGTTCGGCCCGAGGCCACCCGCTGGGCGATCACGTCCAGGTAGCGCTCAATGTCCGCCCGGTCCAGACCGGCCGCACTCAGCCCGTGGCGCGCCAGCGGCAACAGCTCCCGGACGATCAGCTCGCGGGCCGGCACGCTTTTCCCGTCGAGCCAGGTCAGCTGGGCGTCGAGGCCAGCCTGCGCCGCAGCCAGGAAGTTGGTCTCGGCGTCGTGGAACGACAGTTTTTTGCTGATATCCCCATAGCTGTCCTGTCCGCCACGCAGCAGGCCGAGAAAAAAGGCGGCGTTGGCCACCTCATCAACAACCGTGGGACCGGCCGGCAGGACCCGGTTCTCAATCCGGATATGAGCCGTGCCCCCGCCAACGCCGAAGCAGCCCCGGTTCCAGCGATAGACCGTCCCGGTATGGATACGCAGGGCCTGCAATGTGGGTAGCCCGCCCTGCCCCAGCACGGTCCAGGAGTCCTCTTCCAGGGACGTTTCCAGCAGAACCCGAAAGCGGGCCAGATCTTCCTGGATCAGCTCCAGGA
>WTHE01000564.1 GCA_011523315.1 Candidatus Binatota bacterium | reverse complement strand
GCGTCGCGGCGGTGAGGAGATAGCGGTAGAGCCGAAGGATCAGCTGCCCTTCGTGCGCTTCCAGCCAGGCCGTGGCCGCGGGAGTCAGCAGCATCGCCCGGCAGGGTTCGTCGGCGACTGTTGCCAGCGTGGCGCTATGTGTACCAAAGGCGCCCTGCGGTTCGATGATATCGCCCGGGCCGTACTGATGCAGCCGGGCGCCCCTGGAATCGTAAGCGGAAGCCCGACCCGTCAACAGCAGCTGCAAACCTTGCTGTGGCTGGCCTAGCGTGGCCAGCGCCTCACCGACCTCATATTCGCGCGGCTCCAGCCAGTCTCGGAGGTCATGGACCAGGTTCTCAAAGAGGATCTGTCTATCGAGCTGACGCTCCATATCGTCGGTGACACGCTCCAGGAGGGCGCCGCGCCGACTCTTCTCCCTACCTGGGTCTGACCTCCAGGCGGCGATGACGATGTCTTCGCAGCGTTCCAGGCCACGGTCCGCGTCCGGCTCCCACACCAGGTTGTCGGAGACGGGCGGGGGAAGTCCGTGCGCCAACTCATTCTTGAGCTGTGCCGACGCCGCGCTCAACACCACCCGCGTTCCGGCGGCGTATGCCGCGTGCATGAACCTGCCCAGGGCATTGATGGCCGAGAAGTCGAGGCCGGAGACGGCTGTGAAGTCCAGCAGGATGCAGCTGGGACGTGGATCGTCGTGCAGGGACTGCCTGAGACGGTCGGCCAGGCGGTACGCGCTGCCGAAGAAAAGATAGCCGCGCAGCCGATAGGCGTGGACTCCTTCGCCCTCCGCCCGCAGGATGGCTCGGTCGGGGACGGGACGGACCTTGTTGCTGTGGCGCTCGCGCGCGCTGAACCGCGCCTCGACCGACTCCACCCGGCTGAGGCGCACGACAAAGAAGGCCGTGGTGACGGCCATGCCGACGGCCACCCCCTCGAGCACGCCGACGAATGTGATGACGACAAAGATCAGCACGACAATGGCGTACTCCGTGCGCGGCAGCCTGCTGCGTCTGGCGACGAGCCAGTCGTTCATCATGCGCAGGCCGGTGAAGAGCAAGACCCCGCCCAACAGCGGCACCGGCACCAGTTGCAGCACCGTTTGGCCGAAGAGCAGCGCGCCGCCCACGACGCCGGCAACGACGAGGCCGGTCAGCCGCGTTTCGGCTCCGAACAGGTGGCTGAGTACGGTGTTCGACGTGATCAGACACCCGGGCGGGCCACCGCCCAAGCCGGCGACGAGGTTGGCCAGCCCTGCCGCTCTGAATTCCGTGTTCCACTCCAGTTCCCGGTTGGCGGCCAACTCCAGGCCGCCCACACCCGTGACCAGGCACAGCAGGGTGACCAGGATCAGGGCCAGCATGTTGGGAATCTGGCCGGCCACAGCCGTCCAGTCCACCCGCGCCACATCGCCAAGCCCGAAGGCCGGCCATAGCGCGCCTTCGGCCGTGTCCCGAAACAGCAGGCCGGCCGCTCTGGCCTCGTCTCCAGAGATGCCGAGGAGGGGCAAACTCAGATGGTACGCTACGGCGACGAGCACGAAGCTCACCGGCAGTATCCAGAAGCTTTTCCAGCGTGCGGTGGCCAGGAACAGGCCCAGCCCATAGGCGACGCCTGGACCCCAGTTCCACACCACGGCGAGGTGCAGGAGATCGGAAAGTGGCTGGCGGTCCAGGCTCAGCCCCATCAGCACCAGGGCGGCCAGGCACAGGGCGCCTCCCGTCCCGGCCAGAAACCCGCCTGCCACGGGGTAGGGAATGAACCGAGTCAGGTCGGCGAGTCGGAAACGCCCGATCAGAAGAAAGCCCACGCCCGCAGCCAGCGCGCTGAGCATGAGGGTTGCGACCATGGACATGAACAGCGCGTCGCTCGCCGTGTCCAGCGTAGAACTGATCGCCACCAGCATCACCACGCACGGGGCGGGCAGGGCCGAGATCGTGCCCCGGTAACTGCCGGTCAGGGCGACCACCAGACACACGGCCAAACTCCCGAACAGCACCACGCTGGTGCCCTGCGATGAGTACGGCGCTAACGGGCCTGAAAAAACGATCACGCCCCACGAGATGCCTCGCACGAGAACGACCAAACCCGAGATCACGCCGACCGACACGGCCGGGGAGATTTTCCCCGACAGGGCGTCGGCGCGGAGTTCGGAGAGCAGGTTCGTCATCGTAGATTGCACCGGCGTCTCGTTTCGCCTTTGTGCTTCGGCTCGTCACGGTTGAGCATCACACACTGTGTTGAGCGCTCGATTCGCAGCCCCGGCGCGGCGGTCCATCGGACGGCTGGGCGATCAATACCAATCCGGAGAATTCACGTCGATGGCGCGACGTTTCCGCCTGGGTCGGGCGCGCCTTGACAAGCAGAAGCAATCGCGTTCATGCTGAGGCCGGTCTTTCGTTTTTTTACAGGGATTGTTCTACCAAACAAAGGAGGGAGCGTATGGCAAGTTTTGAAGATGGCTATGTCTCAGCCGACGGGCATGTTGTCGAGCCGGCCAAGCTGTGGACGGAGCGCATGGATGCGCGTTTTCGCGACCGGGCGCCACGCGTTGAGGCGCGCGACGATGCCGACTGGTACATTATTGACGGGGTGACGCCGTTTCCGGTCGGTCTTGAGGGCGCCTCCATGGAGGACAAGATTGCCGGAGAAATCAAGATGATGGGCGGTCATCGGCACGCCGACACGCGGCCCGGCGCCTGGGATCCCCAGGCGCGGCTGACCGACCTGGAGCTGGATCACATCCGGGCCGAGGTCATGTACCCGGGCGCGTTCGGACTCCAGTTCTGGGCCGCCCCGGATGCGGAATATCAGCGGGATAGTATCCGGGTGTATAACGACTGGGTGAGCGAGTTCTGCGCGGTTTCGCCGGAGCGCTTCCTGGGTGGAGCCATGGTGCCGATGCGCGGGCCGGTGGAGTGGGCGGTCGAGGAAGCCTACCGGGTGGCCAAGCTGCCGGGCATCAAGACCATCTCCATCCCTACGACCATGGTTGGCCGGCCCTACTCGCGGCCCGAGTACGAGCCGCTGTGGGCCGCGCTGGAGGAGATCGACTATCCGGTCTCGATTCATATCGGGACGACCGGCGAGCCTGTCTACGATAACTTCGTCAAGCTGGGCATCGGTGTCGGGGTGGTGCAGG
>WTHE01000409.1 GCA_011523315.1 Candidatus Binatota bacterium | reverse complement strand
GGTCGTCATGCTTTTCGCGACTTGACGAAGGATTTCACACCGGAGCGCCGAGCGCGTGTGGAGGCCAGGAAGGCGGAGCTTCGGGCGGCTATGCCTCTCCATGAACTGCGGCAAGCGCGAGCGATGACCCAGAAAGCGCTCGGCGAAGCCTTGAACGTCAAACAGCCGGCCGTCGCCAAGTTGGAGCGGCGGGCGGATATGTATGTCTCGAACCTCCGTGCCTATATCGAAGCCTTGGGCGGACGGCTGAGCATCGTTGCCGAGTTCCCCCAAGGCAGCGTCACCATCACGAACTTCTCGGACATGGGTGACGACACACAAGACGCGTGATGGGTCGTCATGCCGTCACGTTTCTCTGGGCGTCAGCTGCGCGAATTGGCCTGAGGCGCCGCTCGTTTAGCCGTCGCGCAGCAGGGCTGTGACATCGCCGTGCAGGCGCGGACCCAACTGCGAGACGACTTTGCTGGACAGCCGGCAGGCCAGGCGGGCGGCGTCTTCGGCCGTGTAGCTGTGAGTGATGGCGTACAGAAAGGCGCCGGCAAACATGTCGCCCGCGCCGGTTGCGTCGAGGGCTTGGACGGGCACGGCAGGGACCTGAAACGTGGTCCCGCCAAACGTGCCCCAGGCGCCCTGGTCACCCCGCGTCATCACGACATTCGGGGCGCTGTCTCGAAAACGCGGAAAAATGTCTTCGGCGCGCTCTTGGCCGACATAGGCGCCGGCCTCCTGTTGGTTGGCAAAGACGAGGTCGCACTCGGCCACCGCAGCGCGCAGCGCATCGCCACAGGCTTCGACAATGAAGCGGTCCGAACACGTCAGGGAGACCTTGACTCGATGCTTCCTGGCCAGCTCAAGCGCCCGACGGGCTGCTGCTTGGCCGCTGGGTGTCGAAAACAGATAGCCCTCCAGGTACAGCCAGGTGGCCTGTTTGAGCGCGTCTTCGGTCACATGCTCGACCGCAAAGACGCCGCTGGCGCCGAGCGCGGTGTTCATGGTGCGTTCGGCATCTGGAGTGATGAGGATGATGCACGTCCCGGTCGGCTGGCCGCTGACAGGCGGGGTATGGAGGTGGACGCCCAGCGACTGCATTTCGTCAAAATAAAAGCGTCCCAACTCGTCGTCGCCGACCAGACAGCCGTAGGCCGCCCTGCCGCCGAGTTGGGCCAGGGCAATCATGGAATTGGCGGCTGAGCCGCCGCTGGCGCGATGCGCCGACAGGTGCCGGCAGTAGTCGAGCAGGATGTTCTGCTGGGCCGTATCAACCAGCCGCATGCCGCCTTTGTCGAGGTCGAGGTCGTGCAGGGCCTGCTCGCAGACCTGGAACTGCACGTCGACCAGGGCGTTGCCCATGCCGTACACGTCAAATTTTGTGTTCATCGTGTTGTCGTAGCGGAAAGATGGGGGCTTGGAAATGCCGAACCGTGCTCAGCGTTCGCCGACCAGGGGCGAGGTGACCTTGCGGAAGGTCTCGTCCAGGGAGGTGCGGACGTCGACGACGGTTGGCTTGTTGCTGGTCAGGGCGGTGTGCAGGGCCGGCGCCAGCTGGTTCGGGTCCTCGACCCGGATGCCCTCGCAGCCCATGGCCTGGACAATTTTGGCGTGGTCAAAGTTGGCAAAGTCGCAGGCGATGTTCCGCTCCCCCTGGCCGTGTTTGACCCAGCCCAGGGCCTGGTTGTTGAAGACCAGGTTGACAATCGGGATATCTTCTTCGACCGCAGTCATGAAGCTGTTGAGCCCAATGGCGAACCCGCCGTCGCCGCACACCGCAACGACCTGGCGTTCGGGATACAGCAGCTTGGCCGCCAGCGCGGCCGGGGCCGCATAGCCCATGCCGCCCACCCCGGCCGGTTGCAGAAATGTCCCGGGCGCCTTGGTCTGGAAGTAGTGCATCATGAACAGCCGGTTTTCACCCGCGTCGCAGGTCACCAGCGCGTCGGGCGCAATGGCGCGCTGGAGTTCGGCAATGACCCGTTGGGGCAGAATCGGCGCGACCTGAGACCGAAACTCCGGGGCGTCGAAAAAGCCGTGCTGACGCCGGGCCGATTGCAGCCGGGCTTTGCGCTCGGAGACAGTCTGGGGGTCAAGGCTTTCGTTGGCGACCAGGGCTTCGCTCAGCTGGGCCAGGGCTGTTTTGGCGTCGCCAATCAGGGCTATCTCGGCCGGATAGGTCCACGAGGCGTTTTTGGCCTCAATGTCGATCTGGATCAGGCGCTGGCGCTGGGGGTCGAGCAGCTTGGCGGTCTCAAAGGCGGTATCGGTTGCCGCCAGCTTGGAGCCGACCGCCAGCACGAGGTCGGCCGCCCCGATTTCGGCGTTGGCCAGGGGAGTACCGAAGTTGCCGTACACGCCCAGGGCCAGCTCGTGGGTTTCGGCAAAGCAACCCTTGCCCGAGGCGCTGGTGGCGACCGGGGCGCCGATCTCCTCGGCCAGGGTGACCAGTTCCATATAGGCCTGGGCGATCCGCACCCCGTTGCCGGCGATGATCACCGGCCGCTCGGCCTCGGCCAAGGCTCGGGCGGCCTGTTCTACCAGACGCGGGTCGGCCGGCGGAGCGGGAACCGCCAGAAAGGGTTCGGTGGCGTACAGGGGCGGAACCGACTCGGGGCCCACCCGACCCCGCAGCGCCTGGCTGTGCAGCAGCACGGCCACCGGTCCCCGCTCTCCGGATAAGGCGTGCTTGAGCGCAATTTGCACACTGTGGACGCCTTGGACCGGATCGGTGGCAACAAAGGTGCGCTTGGTGATGGCCGAAAACGCCTGTTTGGCGTCCCAGGTGCCGTAGTCGCCGGTGCCGGCCTGGTAGGGGCCGTGCTGCGAGTAGGGGGCATTATCGCTCAGGTCGGTCAGCAGCAGCATCGGTGAGCTCGACAGATGGGCTTCGACCGCGCCGAGGCTGGCGTGCAGCAAAAAGGCGGCCTGGCCGATGGCCACGCCCGGTTTGCCGGTCAGACGGCCGTAGGTCTCGGCCATCACCCCGGCGCGCGCCTCTTCGCGGACGAGCACCGTCCGGATCGTGTCCCGGTGGTCGTACAGGGCGTTGAACAGCGCCCCGGTATAGCCGCCCGGAATACCAAAGACCATATCGATCCCGGCCTGCTCAAGGACGCGGACAATGGCCTCACGCGGCGGAACGGCCTGGTCAACAA
>WTHE01000732.1 GCA_011523315.1 Candidatus Binatota bacterium | reverse complement strand
TTCACGCACGTAGCCCACCGACCTGGCGGTGTAGCGCGACTCCAGCAGGGTGTGAATCTGGCCGTAGAACTCACAGTAGTAGGGTTCGTCCTGTACCTCAAAGGGGTCGATGCCGCGCACCAGCGGATGGCTCGGGTCGGCCACGGTCACCCGAATGGGCTGGATGGGCGGGTGGGATACAAAGTGGTTGCCCAGCATGTCGGACAGGGCCGGCGCCTTGCGGGGGGTATCGACCTTGCCCGGAATCACGATGCCGTCGGTTTCGATGGGCTCGCCGACGAACTCCAGCATGGCGCTCGTGCCGTGCAGGCCAAACCAGCGGCCGCCTTGGTTGAGGAAGCGCCCCAGCGCGTCCTGCTGCTCGACGGTCGGACACACGTCGCAGGTGTAGGTGAGCAGCAGCCGGGACTCGGCAATCGCCTCGACATCCCGGTAGTCTTCGGCCACCCGCACCACCACGTCCCCGTGTTCGGCCAGCAGCGTGAGCAGTTCGAGCCGGGCGAAGTTGGTGTCGTGATACTTGGCGTTGCAGATGAGGTAGACATCGATGCGGGTGTCGTCGGACATGCTCGCCTCCCGTGCCTAGGCGTAATGGCTGCGGCGCTTAACGGCCATCTCGCGCTCCAAATAAAAGATGTCCGTCTTGTTCCAGCCGCCGTCTTTTTCCACAAACTTATGGCCGCGCAGAGTCGTGGCTACGATGCCCAGGTCCGGCCGACCGGGATAGTCACGCCGGTCACGAATCTCGGTCGAGGCAAAGATCGTGTCGCCGACAAAAACCGGGCCGGTGTGGCGGCCGGTGACGTAGACGATATCGCCGACCGCGTTATCGGCCACATCCGGGCAGGACAGCCCCAGACACAGGTTGAAGGCCAGGCCGCCGTACACGATCAGCCGGCCGCCGATATATTTGTCCGGGTTCTGGTCGATCAGGTGCTGGTTGGTGTGGACCTGCGAGGTGTTGTCGAGCATGGCGGTGAGGTCCATGTGGGCGGCGGTCACGGTCCGGCCGCGTGAGTGCTCGATGGTCTGGCCGGGCGACAGATCCTCGAAGTAGGTATCGGCGTTGCTCAGATGCGCCAGCCCGCGGTACTCCCGACCCGCGTCGTAGGCCGGCACGCCCAGCTCACACGGCACGTCGGGCAGGCTCGCCAGCTCGCCGGCCTCAACCGGCGCCGCAATATCGTCCTTCCAGATCTGGACCTTGCGCCGCAGGGTCAGCACGACCTCCTCGTGCTGGTTGCGGCCGGTGGTCTGGACGTGCACCACCCCACGGTCCGGGTTGCGCGACGAGGGGGTGAGACCGATGACGCGGGTCTCGACCTCGACCGTATCGCCGATATGGACGGGCACGCCAAAGCGCATGTCCTGATACTCGAGGTTGGCTCGGGCGTTCTCGGAAATATCCTCGACGCTCTGGCTGAAGACGATGTTCATGACCAGGCCCGGCGGGGCGACCAGGCTGCGATAGCCGTAGCGGGTGGCGTAGCGCAGGTTTTTGGACAGCGGGTTGGTGGTCATGCCGAACTCGGTGAAGGCGTTAAACAGGCCCTCGGTGAGCGTCTTGCCGACCTTGTGACGAAAGTGTTGCCCGGCGCGAAAGTCTTCCAGAAAATTGCCGCGTTTCTTGCGCATCGGCGTGCTCAGTAGCCCATCACCGACAGGAATTCCTGCAGGCTGCGGGTGGTCAGGTGCAGATACATGTTGTGCTTTTTCTGGTTGCCCAGGGTATCCGACGGCTGACCGCTGTAGTTGTGGCCGGGAAACAGCCGGGTCTCGTCGACCAGCTTCGACAGGGTCTGCAAGCTGTAGTACATGTCTTCCGGGCTGCTGCCGGGCAGGTCGATGCGGCCGCACGAGTTGATGAACAGGGTATCCCCGGCCACCAGGTTGTGGCCGATCAGAAAACACTGCGAGCCCGGGGTGTGGCCGGGTGTGTGGATGAAGGTGACCTCAATGTTGCCGACCGCAGTGGTGTCGCCGCCCTCGACCTTGACCAGGTCGGAGTCGGACAGCCCGGCGATGCGGTTCAGGAATTCGGCCTCGGCCTTGTGAATATAGACCTTGGCCTTGACCTGCTCCAACAGCTCGGCCGCGCCCTGAATGTGGTGGCCGGAAAACTCGCCGCCCAGATGGTCCTGGTGATAGTGGGTGACCAGCGCCTTGCTGATCGTGTAGCCGTCCTGCTGGGCGACATTGACCAGGGCCGGAATATCCCACGCCGCGTCAATCACCAGCGCCTCGCGGGTCTCCGGGTCGCCGATGAGATAGGCGAAGTTCTGCATCGGCCCGATTTCGATCTGCTTGAAATAGATGCGCGCGTCAGCCATGGCTCGGCCTCTCTGGGGTCAGGTCTGGCGGGTCTTCTTGACCCGCTTGGTCCTGTCGTGGCCGCGCAGGCCGCGCTCCCACAAATACTCCGGCTCGTCCAGGTGGGTGCTGACCCAGCGCGACAGCACGAACAGCAGATCGCTCAGGCGGTTGACGTATTTGAGCGGCCAGGGGCTCAGGTCTTCTTCCCGCGACAGCCGGACGATATCGCGCTCGGCCCGCCGACACACGGTCCGCGCCTGGTGCAGAAAGCCGCCGACCTTGCCGCCGCCGGGCAGGACAAACGAGTTCAGCGGTTGCAGGTCTTTCTGCAGCCGATCAATCGTCCGCTCCAGAGCCCGGACCTCGCGCGAGCCGACCCGAAACATGCCCTCGTAGGAAAAATCGGACGGCGTGGCCAGCTCGCTGCCCAGGTCAAACAGCTGGTTTTGCAGCCGGCGAAAGATTTTATCCAGCTCCTTGGACGCCTTGAGGCGATCCTTGAGGTCATCGTTGAAGACCCGGGCCAGCCCCAGGACGGCGTTCAGCTCATCGACCGTGCCGTAGGCCTCGACCCGCGCTGCGTCTTTGGCGACTTGCTGACCGCCGACCAGCTTGGTGAAGCCGGCGTCGCCGCTGCGGGTGTAGACCTTGGTGATGCGGATAGCCATTACACGCCAAGACGACGTTTGAGCGAGTCGTGTTCCTGCCACATGGCCCGTGGCATGCGATCCCCGAACTGGGTAAAGAACTCCTGCTGGCCCTCTGTGGCGTGCTTCCAGCCCTCACGGTCGACCGACAGGAGTTCTTCCATGGTCTCGGGTGTCAGGTCCAGCCCGCT
>WTHE01000498.1 GCA_011523315.1 Candidatus Binatota bacterium | reverse complement strand
GTTTTGTCCACGGCTGAAAATCAGGCCATCGGCGTCCTGGCCGGGATTGAGCGGCTGGCGGCCAGGTATGGCCTCGACAGCCCGCAGCTGCTGAGCCGGATCTCGACCATTGTGCATGGTACGACCGTTGCCACCAATACCATGCTGGAATACACCGGGGCGAATGTCGGTCTCATCACCACGGCCGGATTCCGCGACATCATCGAGATCCGGCGCAACTACAAGGAAGCCGCCTTTGATATTCGTCTGCCGGCCCCCTATCCCATCGTCCCGCGCCGGCGCCGGCTGGGCGTGACCGAACGGGTTGACGCCGCCGGCGCCATCGTCAAGCCGCTGGTCGAGGACGAAGTCCGGGCTGCGGTGCAGCGCCTGGCCGACATGCAGGTCGAGGCGATTGCCGTTGCCTATCTGTTTTCGTTCGTCAACCCGGTCCATGAGCTGCGCACGCGCGACCTCATTCGGGAGATGCTGCCCGACGTGTACGTCAGCCTGTCGTCTGAAATCCTGCCCCAGGTCCGGGAGTTCGAGCGGCTCAGCACCACCCTGGTCGACGCCTATGTGACGCCCCGGCTGCGGGTCTACCTGCAACGGCTGGAAAGAGAACTGCGGGAACGTGGCTTTCAGGGCCAGCTGTTCATCATGCACGGCAACGGCGGCATAGCCGGTATCCGGCAGGCCAGTCAGCACGGTGTCCAGGCCCTGCTGTCCGGGCCGGCCAGCGGCGTGGTGGCCGGCGCCCAGCTCGGTCAGGGCTCCGGCTTTCGGAATGTCATCACCGTCGATATGGGCGGGACGAGCTTTGACGTGTGCCTGGTCCAGGACGGCCGGCCCAGAATCGGCACTGAGCAGTGGATCAGCCGCTATCGGGTGGCGGTCCCGTTCATCGACATTCACACCATCGGGGCCGGTGGCGGCAGTATTGCCTGGGTCGATGAGGGCGGCGCCCTGCGCGTCGGTCCGCACAGCGCTCGGGCGCATCCGGGGCCGGCGTGTTACGGTTTTGGCGGACACGAGCCCACGGTCACCGATGCCGATGTGGTCTTGGGCTACCTCAACCCCGCCTCTTTCCTGGGTGGGAGCATGCGGCTCGATGCGGCTGCGGCCGAGCGGGCGATTATGACGAAGATTGCCGAGCCGCTGGGCATGTCGGTGCTCGAAGCGGCCGGCGGCATTTTCCGGATTGTGAATAACAGCATGAGCAACAGCGTCCGTCAGGTCTCGCTGGCCAAGGGCTATGACCCGCGCGATTTTGCCCTGACCGCGTTTGGCGGCGCCGGCGCAGTCCACGCCGGGGCGCTGGTTGACGCCTTGGGCATTCGGACGATTGTCGTGCCCAAGGGCACCGCCCCGGTGCTGTGCGCGCTGGGCGACCTGTTGTCCGACCTGCGGGTGAGCCGGGTGCGCAGTTTCTACGCGCGCGGCAGTGATCTCGATCTGGCCGACCTGAACGCGCTGTTCCGAAGGATGCAAACCGAGGCCGAGGACGCGCTGGGTGGTCAGAGTTCTCAGTTGGACACGATCCTGGCCCGCTTCTCCCTGGACATGCGCTATGTCGGACAGACCCATGAGGTCACGGTCGAGGTTCCCAGCCCGGACGGCCAGGTCGGGCCGGCCGAGCTGGCCGCCACGATTGACGGCTTCCACACCCTCCACCGCCAGCTGTACACCTTCGACAAGCCGCAGGATGAGGTCGAGATCCTGAACGTCCACCTCGACCTGATCGGCATCCGCCCCAAGCCCGGCCTGCAAACCGCCCGGCTGGGAGCCGCTGACCCGCAGGCGGCCCATAGCGGCCGACGGCCGGTCTATTTTGTGTCCGCCCTGGACTATGTGGACACCGATATCTATGACGGCGACCGGGTGGTGGCGGGAAATGTGATTGAGGGGCCGGCGGTGATCGAAGAGCAACAAACCTCAATTGTGATTCTGCCGGGCCAACGGGCGACCCTCAACGAACAGCTCAGCTATGTCATTGAGGTGGTATGAGATGAGCGCTCAGACTCTTGCAAAGGGGCTGACGGCGATCCTCGGGCGCATCCGTCCCCGCTTGCTCCGTTCGCTGGCGTCCCTGGCCCTGATTGATCGACGCCACCTCGCCTGCGCCCTCAGCACGGCCGACGGGCAGCTGGTCGCCATCGACAACCCGGCCCGCCTCGGCATCCTCGGCGCGGTCACCCGCTCGGTGCTGGCCTATTTTGGAGATACGCTGGCGGAGGGCGATATTGTCCTGACCAACGATCCCTTTTCCGGCGGCAGCCACGTCCAGGATGCGGCCCTGGTCAAGCCCCTCTTCGCCGCCGGCCGCCACCTCGGCTATGCCACGTTTCAGGTTCCGCTGGCCGATATCGGCGGCAACGCCCTGGGCGGCTATTTCCCCCGGGCGCTGGAAATCTGGGCCGAGGGCGTGCGGGTCACGCCGATACGCCTGTACCGTGGCGGGGTGTTGCAGCGGGATGCGCTGACCATGCTGACGCTGAACAGCCGCCTGCCGCACCTGATCGAAAAAGACCTGGAGCTGCTGGTGGCTGCCCTGGAGACGTGCCAGAACGAGGTGGCGGCCCTGGCTGCCCAGTATTCGTCCGGCGCCTACACCCAGGCCCTGCACGACATCCTGGCCGACACCGAAGGGCTGGTGAGGGCTGAATTCGGGAAAATCGCGCCTGGGGAGTGGCAAACCGAGAGCGGGCCAGTGCATTCGTGCCTGGAAGACGACGAGTGCCGGGTCGCGCTCAGGCTGTCGCTTGCCGACGGAACACTGCGTCTCGACTTCAGCGGCAGCTCGGCCACGGCCAAAGGATTTGTGAACAGCACGCCGGCAACGACGACCGCCGCCGCCCTGCTGCCCCTGACCGCCCTGCGGCCGGCACTCCCGGCCAACGACGGGCTGCTGCGGCCCGTGTCTGTTGTTATTCCCGAGCACAGTTTTCTGTACGCCACGCTGCCCATGTCGGTCGGCTGGTCGCCCTACCAGCCGAGCCTGGCCGTCGCACAGGCGGTGAGTGGGGCTTTACACCAGGCTCGGGCTGGCCAGATTCCTGCCACACGGATGGCGGCCGCGTTTACGCCGCCGGCGCTACCGTTTCGCATCAGCGGCTGTGGCCGTCCGGGCTGTCCATTTCCGGCCGAGATGTCGGCAGGGCTCTCTAAACAAAC
>WTHE01000298.1 GCA_011523315.1 Candidatus Binatota bacterium | reverse complement strand
GGCGGCATTCTGGGCGGCATCCAGTGGGGGCCGGCGGCGGACGAGTCGAACATCTATGTCGCCCTGTCCGACGTCAAGGTCAATATCAATCGGACCGACGAGGGCTCGATCACGTCTTCGATTGACAGCACACAGGGCGGCGGCATCTCGGCCTACCGCATCGAGACCGGCGAGAAACTGTGGTTCACCCCGCCGCCCGGTTGCGGCGACAAGGTCAACTGCAGCCCGGCCCAGTCGGCGGCTATCTCGGTCCTGCCTGGCGTGGTGTTCTCCGGCTCGGTGGACGGCCACCTGCGGGCCTACTCGACCCACGACGGGTCGATTGTGTGGGACTACGACACGGCCCAGGAGTACTACTCGGTCAACGAGGTCAGCACCAGGGGCGGCTCGCTCGACGGACCCGGCCCGACCATTGCTGGCGGCATGCTGTACGTCTTCTCCGGCTACGGCTTCTGGGGCGGTATGCCGGGCAACGCCCTGCTGGCCTTTGAGGCGGGCGACGGCGGCCAGAACGGGGCGGCCGGCCAGAACGGCAAGCAGGACTGATCCAGAGCCGGTCCCATTCCACGGCACGGCGCGCGAGCGGTTCAGCCCAGATAGCGATCAAGATAACGATACACCGGCTCGGCAACACACACCGGCTTTTTGCCGCCCTCCACTTCAAACGACAGGCGCAGGCTGACCTCCTGTCCATCCGAAACAGGTTTGACACTGCGGACGCTGAGCCGCAGGCGCACCCGTTTGCCGATGCGGAGCGGGGCCGGGAAGCGCAGGCGGTTGATGCCGTAGTTCATACCCAGCCGCGCTCCTTGGAGGACCAGATTTCTTTGAGCAGCCCTGGGGCAAGGGCCAGGATGAAATAGCCCGGCGCAACCGTTCCGCCAAAGGGTGATTCTTTTTTGGCCCGCTCCACATCTTCGCAAAACCACTGGTGGTCATTAGTCGCCGCGGCATAGGCATCGACGGCCTGCTGGGTGACGAGATACCAGTCCGACACACCGACCTCCTGGCCGACGAGACTCGGCAGGTCTTGGAAGCGAATCTGTCTTGCTGTCATGGCAGCACCCCTGCTCTCATAGTAACAATGCCTCAGGATGATGGGATGTCCTACCCCTCCACACGAGATATCGTACCGCTCCTACCGGATCTGGCTACCCCCACGCAACGCCTGAGGTGTTGCCCAGCGGTCAATGAGAACCTATGCTGTGTTACACAGAAACTGTGAGGCTGTGCTCATGAAAAACATCACCGTATCCGTTGACGAAGAGACACATCGGCTGGCGCGCGTTCGCGCCGCCGAGATGGACACGTCCATCTCGGCGCTGGTGCGTGGCTACCTGACGCGTCTGGCGACCGATCCGGCTGCCGCTGGCGATGCCGCCGCGGCACCTGTCGAAACCATCTATCAGCGACGCTGTAGGCTACTGAGGGAAGTGCTCGCGGACTTCGATGCGCATGGCATCGGCCTGCGCATGTCGGAGAACCTCCCTAGGGAGGCGTTGCACGACCGCGTCGCGGCCAGGGCCGAGGCCGTCGCCGAACGCGAGCGACGCCGCAGTATCTCCGAGGCGCTTGGCAACTCGGCGTGCGATTCGTAGATACCAATGTGCTGTTGTACGCCGTAAGCGAGCTTCCCGATGAGGCCGGGAAGCGTACGCGCGCGAGGGAAGTTCTGAGCGAGACAGGCCTGGCCATTTCCGTGCAGGTGCTCCAGGAGTTCTATCACCAGGCCACCCGAACGACCCGGATTGGCAGCCTCTCCCACGGTAGAGCATTGCAGTTCCTGGAGCCGATTCTGCTGTTTCCGATCCAGGCCATGACTGCGGACGTGTTTCTCGATGCCGTGAATATCAGCCAACGCTTCCAGCTGTCATACTGGGACGGGGCGATTCTCGCGGCGGCACGCGCCCTGGGCTGCGATACCGTCTACTCGGAAGATCTCAGCTCGGAGCAGGACTACGACGGCCTCCGGGTCATAAATCCGTTTCTGGAAGAATCGGAAACCCCATGACCACCGATACCAGCGAACGTGGCCTCGAACGCCTGATCTGCACCGCACTGGCCGGCCATCCGTGCGAGCCGCCCGCAGCGAGCACCGTGGCCGAACCACCGGCCGGCTGCGGCGGGGTGGGCTGGTGTGATATCCGCTACATGCCACTCAGGGAGAAGCACGAAGATGAGCACCGACCTGAACTGGATTGCCAACTACATCTGGGGCATTGCCGACGACGTGCTGCGCGACCTGTACGTGCGCGGCAAGTACCGCGACGTGATCCTGCCCATGACCGTCCTGCGCCGGCTCGACGCGGTGCTGGAAGACACCAAGCAGGCCGTCCTCGACATGAAGGCCACGCTTGACGCTGCCGGCGTGGTCGAGCAGGACTCGGCCCTGCGCCAGGCCGCAGGCCAAGCCTTTTACAACACTTCCAGGTTCACCCTGCGCGACCTCAAGGCCCGCGCCAACTGTCAGCAGCTGACGGCCGACTTCGAGGCATATCTCGACGGCTTCTCGCCTAACGTGCAGGACATCCTCGACAACTTCGAGTTCCGCAACCAGATCCCGCGGCTGTCCAGAGCCGACGCCCTGGGCACGCTGGTCGAGAAGCTGACCTCGCCCGACATCAACCTGAGCCCGGCCCCGGTCAGGAATACCGACGGCTCGGTCAAGCACCCCGGCCTCGATAACCACGGCATGGGCTCGATCTTCGAAGAGCTGGTGCGCCGCTTCAACGAGGAGAACAACGAGGAGGCCGGCGAACACTGGACCCCACGCGACGCGGTGAGGCTGATGGCCAAGCTCGTCTTCCTGCCCATTGCCGACGCGATCAAGTCGGGCACCTATCTGCTGTACGACGGCGCCTGCGGCACCGGCGGCATGCTGACTGTGGCCGAGGACACCCTGCGCCAGCTCGCCGCCGAGCACGCCAAGGACGTGTCCACCCACCTCTACGGTCAGGAGATCAACGCCGAGACCTACGCCATCTGCACGGCCGACCTGCTGCTCAAGGGCGAGGGCGAAGCCGCCGACAACATCGTCGGCGGCCCGGAGCACTCGACCCTGGCCAACGACGCCTTCCCGGCCCGCGAGTTCGACTTCATGCTGTCCAACCCGCCCTACGGCAAGAGCTGGAAGACCGACCTGGAGCGCATGGGCGGCA
>WTHE01000096.1 GCA_011523315.1 Candidatus Binatota bacterium | reverse complement strand
GCATATTGCGTTATCCAGCGGCCTGGCAGGCACCCACCCCGGCCCTGCGGGCCACCCCTCCGAGGAGGGGAGCCGCCCCCATCCCCTCCCGGGAGGGGTGCCGCGTGAGCGGCGGGGTGGGTTCTCTCCGGCCCAGCGGCCTCCGCCCTGCTGGCAAGCGCAGGCTCCTGGGAATCTGCATCACACGTTGAAAAAAGGTGGAGTGAGGGGGATTTGCCCGCCGTGGCGACCGCCCTCGGAGCGAGCCGCTGGGGATGAGACAGGCAATCATGTTCAAACTGAGACACTCCCCTGGCGGTCGCCGGGTAGCCTGCAAAACCGGGGTGGTGTATGATGGTCATATGGACTCCCCGGCTCTTGCCGCTGTTCATGTCCTCCTCGCGGAGGAACCATCGGGAAGAGGAGTTTTGTGAAAGAGCCCGTCCCCAAAGCTGTCCAGTCTCAAAAGACGCGGAGAGCCCTCCTTGACTCAGCCCGGGCTCTCTTTGCCGAGCATGGCTATGCCGCCACGACCACAGAACAGATCGTCCAGCGCGCCAACGTGACCCAAGGCGCCCTACAGTATCATTATGGTGAAAAGATCGGTCTCTTCCGAGCGGTATTTGAGGAACTCAAGACTGAAGGAATGCAAGACATTATCGAGCACATACGGACGGCTGAGGGGGACATGTGGGACAGGTTTGCGGTGGAAGGGTGCAGGGCCTTCATTCAAGACGCCAAGAACCCGTCCATGCAGCGCATCTTCTACATAGACGGCCCGGCAGTGCTGGGCGCGTCTACCATACGAGAGAACGCGCCCGGCCTGGCCTTCTTGCGTGATACGCTCACGCAGTTGATAGACCAGGGCCTGGTCCGACCGCTGCCAATCATCCCTTTAAGCAAGATTTTATGGGCGGCCTTCTTCGAAGCAGGACTCCATATCGCTCAGGCTGACGCTGCCTCTGCTGCTCGGGCTGAACAGGAAACGCTCACCGTCCTGCTGGCTATGCTCTCCGCGCTGTGGCTTGGGCCGCAGGAAAGACCGGCCTGATGAACACACGTCAGACGATCATGGAGAATGCCGACAGCGCGCAGCGCCATGCTTGAATCCTCTCTCCTGCTGCTGGGCTGCGTACTCTTCGGAGCCGCCATCGTTGCCGACCTCGCCCGCCGCTGGATCCCGGATAGCATCCCGCTCGGTCTGCTGGGTCTGTTCGTGCTCTACGTCCTGCTCGCCGATGCGTCTGCCATGGCGCTGCTGTGGGCGCATGTCCTCACCGCCGCCGTCCTGCTCCTGGTGGGTTTCGCCCTCTTCGTGCTGGATGGACTCGGCGGCGGCGACGGCAAGCTCCTGGCCGTCGCCGGCCTGTGGGTCGGCCCGTATGACATAATGTTCTTTCTGTTTGGTCTGGGTCTGCTCAGCCTCGGCCTGACCCTGTTCGCCCTGCTGCCGTTTGCGTCCACCCGCCGGCTGCGCTCCAATCTGCCCTTCGCCGTTGCCATCGCCCCGCCGGCCATGGTCCTCTTGACACTCCGCGCCTTTTCCCTCTGACGGACTGAGCTTCCATGCGCAGATATCGAACCTTGTTCCTCGTCGTGCTTATCGGGATTATCCCGGCGGCCATCGCCCTGTCGCTCAGCCTGTGGCTGTACCTCAGCCCGGAGGAGGAAGAAGGCGCGCTTGAGCCGGAACCGGTCGTCGCCCCGGAGCCCGAACCCGTCATTCCTCCGGTCGAGGTGCTGGCTGTGGCCCGCGACCTGCCGGCTGGGACCCTGCTCACTGCGGACGATCTCACCTACGTGCCGCTGGAGGCTCAGGACGTGCTGCCCAGTCATATCCGGCAAGAACAGGATGAAGCGTCTCCAGAGGTGCCTCAAGTCGTCGGGTCTGCTATCCGCATACCGTTCCTGGCCGGAATGCCGCTGACGGACACGGCCTTGATCCGGCCCGGTTCGGTTGGGTTCCTGGCCGCCGTCCTGCTGCCCGACCGTCGGGCCATGACCATCACGGTCAACCAGGAGATGGGCCATGCCGGGATGATGGCCCCAGGCGACCGGGTTGATGTCATTTTCACCATGCAGGTCGCAGCCGATGAGCCGAGTCAACTCAACTCCTTCAGCCGAACCATCCTGACGGATCTCCGCGTCATCGCCATCGGGCGTCAGACCGCGACCGTCGGCGACGCAGGCGAAGAGACACCCCAGGACGACGGTACGACCGTCACCCTCGAAGTCCGCCCGTCGGAAGCCGACCAGCTCGCCCTGGCCATCACCCGCGGCAGCCTGTCTGTGGCCCTGCGTCCGCTCGGCCCGACCAACGGTCCTACCCGGCGTCCGCCGGCCAGCCTGCGGACGCTCCTGCCCCCGCCGGCAACAAAGCCTCCCGCTCCCGACCCGCTCCGGGTCCAGGTTTTTCGCGGCACCACCCGCGAGGAAGTCCTGCTGACGAAATAGTCCAGCCGCTCTTGTTCTGTAGCCTCCCGGCGTTTATGGTCGTTCGTATGAGTGAGCGCCTGGTGTTTGATACCCACCGATTCGTGCGGGACTTGGTGTCTGCCGGCATGGCCGAGCCCATCGCCGAGACGCTGGCCGAAAAGCAGGTGGAACTCCTCAGTGGCAATCTGGCCACCAAGGTCGAGTTGGCCCAAGTCGAAGCGAACCTGAAAGCCGATCTCAGGCAGGTCGAAGCGAACCTGAAAGCGGAGATTACACAGGTGGAGGCGAACCTGCGCACGGAGCTGGCCACGACCAACGAACGCATCACGCAGGTAGAGGCGAACCTGCGTACGGAGTTGGCGCAGGTAGAGGCGAATCTGCGCACGGAGCTGGCCACGACCAACGAACGGATCGCGCAGGTGGAGGCCACCCTCAGAACCGAAATTGCCGCCACCAAGACCAGCCTCATCAAATGGATGGTGACAATCATGACCGCCTACACCGCAGCCATTACGACTCTGGTCACAGCGCTGGCCCGCTTCCCCGCCGGGTAAACGCGACTCTCCCGTCCGTTTGCCGCTCGCCGCCTTTCTCAGCGACACCCATCCCGCCGCCGCCTCACTCCTCTACCGGCTTAATCCGTCCCGTTTTTCACCAGTCAGTCCTGGAGGTCGGTCTCGTCGCCCTGGGAACACTCTGCTTTTGCCGAGTTCATGGCTCTGGCCGATCCCCGTAGGGAGAAGG
>WTHE01000749.1 GCA_011523315.1 Candidatus Binatota bacterium | reverse complement strand
CCCCAACTCTTGACATCGGCGCGAGGCCGAGTATAGACGGCGGAGAGGAGGGGGCAGCATGGCGTTGCGGCAACGGGCGGGCTGAGTTGCTCTGCGTCTGCTGGTCAAAGATGGGTAGGAGTCGTACCACAGCCGTATTCAAAAGGGGGGCCACGCGATGGGTATGCAAACAAACGGGACGAACGGGAAGAGCTGGGCGCAGACGTATCCCGAGTTGGGCACTGGGCCGGTGCCAATCGAGCCGTGTATTTCAGCCGAGTATCATGCGCTGGAACGCGAGCGGATTTTTAAGCAGGTGTGGCTGAATGTCGGCCGGGTAGAGGAAATCCCCAAGGCCGGGGACTATCTGGTCAAAAATATTGCCGCGGGCGAAGCCTCGGTGCTGATCGTGCGAGGCCAAGACGGCACAATCCGCGCGTTTCACAATATGTGCTCGCATCGGGGCAATAAGGTCGTGTGGGATGGCGACGGCACGTGTCGGGGCGTGTTTGCCTGTAAGTTCCACGGCTGGAGCTACAATACTGAGGGCCGGCTGATCTTCGTGCCAGACGAAGATCAGTTCTTTGATTTGGATAAAACCGCCCACGGCCTGACTCCGGTTGCCGCAGACACGTGGGAGGGGTTCATTTTCATTAACCTCGCCCCCCAGCCCAGGGAGACGCTGACAGAATACTTGGGCGAACTCGGGGAACAGCTGCACGGCTTTCCGTTTGGCCAATACACCACACGCTATACCTATCAGACCGAAGCCAAGGTGAGCTGGAAGGTGGCCGCAGACGCGTTCCAGGAAGGCTATCATGTGGCGTTCATCCACGCCCGCTCCCTGCCCAGCTATGGTCCCAGGGAAAATCCGCTGGTGCACCTGCCGTGGGTGCAGCTGTATCGTAATCACCGCAGGTTTTCCGTGGACGGCAATCCCACGCCGAAGCCGACCCCTATCCAGACCTTGGTGCATAAACTGGGCCGTTCGTTTGATACCATGCTTTCGGCCTCGACTGACGACCTGCCCCCGTATCTGAACCCGGGTAAAGTTCCAAATTGGAGTTTTGACATTAACGTCATCTTCCCCAATTTCTTTGTAGATGTGCTCGACGGCATGTATTTTACCTATAACTTCTGGCCCCTGGCCGTGGACCGCACCTTGTGGGAGTTTCGTCAGTACTTCCCACCGGCTACCAGCGTGGCACAACGCTTCACGCAGGAATACAGCAAGTGCCTGTTTCGGGATGCGTTGCTGGAAGACCTGAGCACCCTGGAAGAAACACAGCAAGCCCTGGCCACCCGCGCCAAAACACACTTTTTGTTACAAGACAATGAAGTGTGCATCCGCCACGGGCATAAGGTCATCGAAGAGTACGTCGGCTTTTACTCGGGGGGTGGAGCATGAGTGTGTTGCCCGAAGAGTTCGCAGACCTGGAGCCCTTAGCCGAGCGCTGGGCCCTGGCTACAGAGACCGAACGCAATCGCCGTCGCCTGGCCAGTCCCATGTCGGAGATACAGGCGTTGTACGACACCGTACTCCCGCGCATGGAAGCCGTGCTGAGCTACCTGGGCCAGTTTCCGCCGGACAAGCTGCCCGAAGATGCCGAGCGCTTGTTTCACCTGGCGTTATCGCTCGCCGAGGTGGCGACCGCCGTAGAGAATTACAAGCAGCCGAGTGTGGTGGATGGCTACGACAGCACGCGACTGGAGTTTTGCCACGACCGAGCGGACTGAGCTGGGGCTGACACCAGGGGCCGGCCTGGGGGTGCTGTCAACGCATTCCACGCTACCGTCATAAAGGGCGACAGGAGCAGTTTCCCCCGACGCCATGCCTTAAGAAGTAAGACGCTTATTTTTTCCGCTACTATCCGTGGCCGAGATCGCACCGGCCGTGGGATTCTTTGGGCAGCAGGTCGCTCTTGAGCTTGCGTCGCGCTTTGCTCTGGGCGTGTTGGATATAGGTATAGAGGGAGGCGACATGGACAAAATCCCGGTGAGAGACCGAGAACTCGTCGCCGCTCTCCTCCGAGACAAGCTCGCACGACCGCTGAGCGCTGACGCGCTCCAAGAAATCGCTGGGCTGTATGCACAATTGTCCGAGGGGCTGGCTGCGCTGGACGCGCTGGACCTGAGCCATATTGATCCGGCGGTGCGCTTTGTCATGCCGGAGGCTGAAGGCGATGAGGACTGAAGAGTTCGCCTTTGCGAGCATTGCCGAGCTGGCGCCTCTCATTCACAGGAAAGAGGTCTCACCTGTAGAGGTGACGCAAGCTCATCTCGACCGGATCGAACGCCTGAACGATCACTATCTCGCCTACCTGACTGTCCTCAGAGATGAAGCGCTGGCGACGGCGCGCGCCATTGAACAAGAAATTGTCGGCGGGCAGTACCGTGGTCCGCTGCACGGTATTCCTATCGCCCTCAAGGATCTCTTCGCAGTGAAAGGCGTGCGTTTGACGTGCGGCTCGAAGATTCTCGCCGATCATAGAGCGGAGAGCGATGCGACCGTCGTGACCCGACTCAATGAAGCCGGGACAATCCTGCTGGGCAAACTCAACATGCACGAGTTCGCCTGGGGCGGGACGTCGCGCAATCCTCACTATGGAACCCCAAGAAATCCGTGGGACCTGACTCGCCTTCCGGGTGGATCAAGCGGCGGCTGTGCTGTCGCCACGGCCGCAGGACTGGCGATGGGAACGCTGGGGACTGATACGGGCGGCTCTGTTCGGATTCCGGCTTCGCTGAGCGGTATTGTTGGCCTCAAGCCTACCTACGGCCGCGTCAGTCGCTTTGGCGTCTATCCCTTGAGCCACTCGTGCGATCATGTTGGGCCAATGGTCCGCACGGTTGCCGATGCCGCCGTGCTGTTGCAAGCCATAGCCGGTCCCGACCCCAAAGATCCAACGACAAGCCGGGCGGCGGTGCCGGATTATACATCGGCCCTCAGAGAGGATATCCGGGGGCTGCGTCTTGGGCTGCCCCGAGAGTATTTTTTTGAAGATGTCGAACCCGCAGTGCGGGATGGAATCACTACCGCCGTACAGCACTTGTCTTCCCTCGGTGCTGTGGTCGAAGAGGTGTCAATCCCGAGCCTGCCGCACGTCATCGCCAGCTCCACCGCCATCATTGGAGCGGAAGCCTACGAAGTGCATGCCCAGACCCTGAAAACCCACAGCCACCACTACGGCGCTGATGTGCGGTTGCGGCTCATGCTCGGCGCCTGTATCCAGGCCGCGCAGTATCTCAAGGCCCAACGCTTTCGGACGCTGCTGCGCCAGGAGATGCTCGACATTCTCGGTCGGGTCGATGCGCTGCTTACTCCAACGACCTTGATGGCGGCAAGCAAGATCGACGCCATCACAGTCGAGATTGGTGGCAAGGAATTCGGGGTTGCTGCCCATATCGCTCGGGCGACGCGGCCTTTTAATATGACAGGTCTGCCCGCCATCTCGGTGCCATGTGGCTTTACGCCCGCCGGATTGCCCATCGGGTTGCAGATTATCGGACGGCCGTTTGAGGAGACGCTGCTATTGCGTGTGGCGTATACGTATGAGCGCAGCACGCCGTGGCATGAACGACACCCGGCCAGCCAAGAAGGGTTCGGTTAGGCGTCAGGTCAGGGGAAGAGTGGTGGGGGTACATCCAGACCCGTGCCCCTGTCGCTCGCAGAGCCTGACCGAAAGAAAGGAGAGACACCATGCGCTTTGGCTTTATGGATCATCTGCCGTGTGCGGAGTGGCAGTCGGAGGTCCAGCGCTACCACGACATCCTGGCCCAGATTGAGCTTGGGGATACGCTGGGCTTTGATACCGCCTGGCTGGCCGAAATCCACTTTTACCCGAATGTCTCCCGCCTGGCCTCTCCGCTGACCGTTCTGGCGGCGGCCGCCCAGCGCACCCAGCGTATTCGGCTGGGCACGGCCGTCACCCTCTTGCCCCTGCACAACCCGCTGAAAGTCGCCGAGGAGGCCGCCACGGTGGATATTCTCACCGGCGGTCGCCTGGAACTGGGAGTGGGCAGAGGTGCGGCGCCGAGTTTCTTCGCCGCGTATAATGTCCCCGTGGAAGAGGGCCGGGAACGGTTTGAGGAGGCGCTCGATGTTATCCGCCAAGCCTGGACGAACGAGCGGCTGTCGTACCAGGGAAAGTACTCGCGTGTGCAAGACCTGCCGGTTGTTCCTCGACCGATCCAGAAGCCTCACCCCCCGATTCGCATCGCCGCCAACAGCCCGGAGACGTATACCATCGCTGGACGCCTGGGGCTGCCGATCTTTGCCACGCCGCTGATCGCGGGCTCAATGGACAAGTTGCGGGAGTACATCGGGACCTACCGTGACAGCCTCCCAGCCGGGATCAAACAGGATGTGGCGGTGGCTTTCACCGTCCATGTCTCGGCCAGTCAGGCCCAGGCGCGCCGGGAGTGTGAGGCGAGCCTGATGCATTTCTTCAGCTTTCTGGAGCAGCGGCGGCCGGATATTCAGGCTCTGCCCGAGAGCTATCAGTCCCTGCAGAAGGCGGTGGACCGACTCAAGGGGATTACCTACGAGGAGCTGGGAGACCTGGGCGCGGTCCTCGGCGACCCGGAGCATTGCGCCGAGCGGGTTCAGGCCCTGCAACGCGAATTCCAGACGAACGAATTTATCTGCTACTTCAACCAGGGGGGCCTGGTTGAGCATGCTGCGGTGAGGCGCTCAATGGAGCTGTTTGCTCAGGAAGTGATGCCGCGCTGCCGGTAGGGCAATTCACTATTATGTGTAGTCGTGTAGGTCAGGTTAGCCGGAGGCGTAACCTGACATCCCGTACATGTCGGATTACGCTCCGCTAATCCGGCCTACTACACTCAGGAAGTGATGCCGCGCTGCCCGTGGCAGCCGTCCGTCCCGACCTGCGTGTCAGGCTAACCCGAACAGCTGGGCAGTGTTGTCGCGCATGACCGCCCGCACAACCTCGGGCGACAGGCCCGACAGGCCGTCCAGATAATCGATCGGTTCGGCGCAACCCTCGGGATGCGGCCAGTCAGAGCCGGCCAGAACGTTGTCCGGTCCCAACAGTTCGACCAGGGCGGGGATATTCTCTTCGGGGAAGGGCGAGATTTTGATGTGCTGTTTGAAAATCTCGCTGGGCCGACCCGGACAGTGGCCGTAGGTCCAGTCGCGCGGACCGGCCAGGCGGGCGACATGGTCCATCTCCCGCATCAGCGGCGCCACCCAACCCGCGCCGTTCTCAATGCTGACCACCCGCAGGTCGGGAAAACGGCCAAACAGATTATGAAACACGAGGGCGCATAGGGTGTCGGCCGTGGCCCGTTCGGTCGAGGCCGTCACCCGCTGGAAGGGGCTCAGACGGTGGCTGGGCGGGGTCGGATTCTCGCCCCACTGGGCCGAGTACAGCTCGGCCAGGCCATCGTTGCCGAGGTGGAACACAACCGGAATGCCGGCCTCCTGGCAGCGCGCCCAGAACGGATCGAACAGCGGGTCGGCCGGGGAATGGCCGTTGACCGGACCGGGGGTGAGGTTCACGCTCCGCGCGCCCTCGGCCAGAACCCGTTCGAGTTCGGCCACAGCCAGGT
Organism: Candidatus Binatota bacterium; assembly: GCA_011523315.1. Lineage (GTDB taxonomy): Bacteria > Desulfobacterota > Binatia > Bin18 > Bin18 > JAAXHF01. Next base: position 9,408 of record WTHE01000749.1, on the reverse strand, counting down.
CGATATCGACCAGCGACAGCATGGGCAGGCTGTAGATGCGGCCCCGGTTGCCAAAGCCCCAGTCCTCCTCCAACCAGCGGTTGAACGCCCGCAGATTGGCGAACAGCGCCGGCGGGTCGTGGCGCAGCTCATGGGCCACCCCAACGCCCAGGGTCGGCAGCATGATGGCCGCCTCCACGCCCTGCGCGTCCATCTTTTTCACCCGGCTTGGCCGGTCCATGGCCTCGGGAAAGTCGTGGGCGGCAATGGTCTCGTCATGCACCAGTGAGTTGCCCTCCCCGGCGTGGTCCTTCAGGTAGGCTTGGAGCGCCCCCGGCACCCCGGTGTGGTCACCCGGAATAATGCTGAAAAACCGCATGCGCTCATCACCGATATACACCCGTCCGAACTGGGCTTCGCCACGTCGGATGTTCACCGCCCGGTCGGCGTAGGCCGATTCCATGTGACGGGTAAAGCAGTCGTCGGGCTCGTAGTAGTGGTGGTCTGCGTCAATAATCAAAAAGTCCAGTGGGGACGCCGGCCGCGTCTCCCCGTGCTGTCCAGCGCTCGCGCTCATAGCTTCCTCCTTTGCATCTCAGGCCGCCGGGGATTATACGCCACCCGAACACCGGCTGACAACTCAAGCAGCTGAAGATTGCCCAACTGTCCTATAACGTAGCTCGCCTTGCCGATTTTCAGAGTGTGTAATAAAATACAGAACTATACATAAGAGGAGGAGCTTATGGCCCGCGCTGCTAGGCTGACCCGTAAGAATGTCATGTTGGAAGAGGAAAAAGTGCGGCGACTGGTCGAACACCTGAACGCCTCAAGCGAATCTGAAGCCATTCGCACGGTGATTGATGATCGCCTCTTTGCGGATGAGGTCATGCAGCACGTTTTGCAGCTACGCCGGAGAGGAACAGTCCAAGACGCTTACAAACGGACGACAGGGAAATAGCAACCGTGGCGCGCCGTCGCCCCTTACTGTTCGACTCGTCTGTTCTCATGCCGAACACCAAGTCACGCTGACTGGACCTTGAGTGGCGTATTGCTCGCCCAGTATCAGCAGCGTTATGGAGAGCCGGAGCCGCGAAACCATATCAACGATCTGCTGATTGCTCTGGGAGCTGTCCGAGCGGGAGCAGAATTAGTGACAGAGAATGTCACTGACATGGAACGCTGGAGGAAGATGCTGAGTCGATCAGGAAATTCCTTTTCTCTCCAGACAGTCACGCGATCTCAGTGAACCGGTACGGCATACGTTGACGGAACGGCCTGTTCGGCTTGGCTCAGATCGAGTTTCCCGGGTACAGCTTTTGACATATTCCGGCAATGGGCTATTGTTGGCCGCGTAAAACTTCTCGCTTTCAACTCGGCCCAGGACACTCCTGACAAATGGAGGAGAGATATGCCAAAGCAGGGTGTGGTACCCGATGACTTGACCCGGCCCTTCTGGGACGCCGCCAACCAGGGGCGGCTGGTCATCCAGCATTGTCGCGGCTGCGACCGGCTCCAGCATCCGCCGGCGCCGACGTGTCGTCAATGCCGCTCGGCCGACCATCTGGAATGGAAGGAGATGAGCGGGCGGGGCACGATCTACAACTACGGGGTGGTCTACGACTGCCCGGTCAGACTGCTCCAGGAGGATCAGCCGTTCAACGTCGCGGTCATCATGCTGGACGAGGACCCGGGCATCCAGATGTACTCCCACCTGCCCGGCACGCCGGTGGACGAGGTTCCGGTCGGAGCCAGTGTCGAGGTGGTGTTCGAGGCGACCGCAAACGGCCAGAAAGTCCCCGAGTGGCGGGTCGCAGAAAGGAAGGAACAATGAATACCCAGACTCCTCCGGCTTCCATGTATCGCACCACAGAGGGCTTGGGTGTGTGGGAGCACCGAGGCAAGGTCGCGGCCGTGGGCGTCGGTCACTCGCCGACCGCCCGGCGCTGGGACGGCAGCCCCGAGACCTGTGTGGGCGCCTGGAGTCTCCAGGCACTGAGAAAGGCAATAGCCGACGCCGGGGTTGCGCCAGACCAGATTTACGGGCTGGTCGTCGTGCCCGAGACTACGACCGGAGCCTACTGGCCAAAAGGCAGGCCCATTCCCGAGGATGTCGTCAGCGCCTTCAACCCTACCGACGATCCCCTGGACGGCATCGCCAAGCTCAGCGCCGAGTGGATCGTGAAGAACATGCCGGAGCTGACCAACGTCGGGTTCAGCATGTACGCTCCGGGCTGCATGTCCAACGCCATTGTCGTTGCCGCCCAGGCCGTGGGCGACGGCCTGACCCACACCTGCCTGGTGCTCAAGGGCTGGCATAACCTGGAGGGCCGCTACTACCAGGGCGGCTCGAACGCTGGGGGCGCCGTTTCTGGAATGAGCGCGCTGAGGAATCTGTGGGGCGCTCCGGCCTGCTACGGAACGGCCTTGCAGTTCGCCGAGTACTGCCGCAAGTACGGCAAAACCCACGACATGATGGCTCCCTTCATTTCCAACTCCAGGCGCAACGGCCTGATGTTCCCGGAGGGCTACTGGGCGCAGCACCGGCCCGAGCAGCTGACAGCGGAGGACTACCAGGCCGCGCGCTGGATCGCCAAGCCGGCCAATCTGTTCGATAACGACATTCCGATCACGGTCGCCGCCGCCTACCTGTTCACCACCCCCGAGCGGGCCAGGGACATGCAACAGAAGCCGGTCTATATCCTCAACCACGCGTCGAGCCGGACCACGCCCAGAAGCCTCACGCCCACCCTGGAGGAGGTCGAGGAGGACACCGCCAGAACGGGCAGAAAGCTGTACGAGGGCGCCGGGATCACCGCTGCGGATCTGTCCTTCGAGAACATGTATGACGGCTTCGCCCAGTTCCACCAGTTTCACCTCGAAGGTCTCGGCTACCGTGGTATCAAGTTTGGCGAAGCCTTGGACTTTTACCAGACGGACATCAGCATTGAGGGACCAAACCCGGTCCTGCCCAGCGGCGGCAACATCGGCAGCGGCCGTAGCCGTTTCTGGATGCACACCGACTCCATCCAGCAGCTACAGCAACGGGCCGGCGCCCGCCAGGTCACCGGGGTCAAGCCCGAGATCGGCATCTCCGGCGGTCCCATGCCCCTGGGCGGTAACTTCACCGTCTGGAGCGCCACACCCGACTAAATCGTGCGGAGGACGAGCTTGGTCATACTCATAAGCTTTGACATAGACGGAACCCTGGAGGTCGGCGACCCGCCCGGGGTCGTCACCATGGCCATGGTCAGAAGAGTCCAGGAGCAGGGCTTTGTGATAGGCAGCTGTTCCGACCGTCCGATCAGCGCCCAGCGGGCGATCTGGGACCGGCACAGTATCCCGATAGACTTTGCCGTCGGGAAAATGATGCTACCCGACGTCAAGGCGATGTTCGAGGCGGATGTGTACTACCATATCGGCGACCGGGAAGACCTCGACAAAAAGTACGCGCTCGACGCCGGTTTCGAGTTCCTGTGGCCCGACGAGGCGATTTTGCAGCCGTGGTTCCACCCGGACGGGTCGTCCCCCTAACCGGATTCCGGGGAGGCTCGCGCTTCTTTTTTCTTGGGCCGCTTCCGGTTACAATTCGCGCCATACCGCAAAGGAGGAACACGACATGCCAGCCGCACATTTTTTCGCCACGAATCTTGAGGAAGTCGGCCTTGACCCGGAAAAAGTCCAGGCCCTGTTCGACCGGGCCGAGCGCGAGGTCAAAGAAGGGCTGCTGCCGGCCAGCCAGGTCGCCATTGCCCGCAACGGCAAGATCGGCGCCATGCAGACCTTTGGCCGCGCGGTTCAGGGCGGCACCGAAAAACCGGCCACCAACGACACCCGTTTTGTCATCATGTCTTCGACCAAGGCGCTGACCGCAGCCTCGGCCTGGATCATGATGCAGGAGGGCGATCTCAGCCTTGACGACCGCATTGCCGAGCATATTCCGGAATTCGGCACTAACGGCAAAGACGCGGTGACCGTCGAACACTGCCTGGTCCATACCTCGGGCATTCCATACGCTCCGCACTGGCAGAAAGAATGGGCCGACCCCCAGCGGCGTGTGGACCGCTTTGCCCAGTGGCGGCTCAGCCATGCGCCGGGCGAGAAATTCGAGTACCACATCTCGTCCAACTTCTGGGCGGTGGCCGCGATCATCGAAAAACAGACCGGCCAGAGCCTGAGCGATTTTGTGCGGACGCGGATCGCCGAACCGCTGGGCCTGCCCGAGCTGCGGATTGGACTGCCAGCCTCGGGCAATGAGCAGGTGGCTGACGGCGTCTGGGTCGGCCAGGACCTGAGCCCCGAAGAATACGAAAAAATGGGCCTCAAAGGCTTTGGCAAGACGACCAGCGCCATCAGCGAAGACGGGGTGCTGGAACTCAACGAGACCGTCACCCGCCAGGCCGGCTCACCGTCGGCCGGCTGCATCACCACCGCCGGTGATATCGCCCTGTTCTACCAGGCGTTGCTCAATGACGGGCGGGCTCACGACGGCACCCAGATCTGGCAGCCCGAAATACTGGCCGAGGCGCGCCAGCCGCGCACCGGCGACCTCAGAGACCCCTTTCTGGGCCACCGCGCCCTGCGCGGCCTGGGCATCGCCATAGCCGGCGGGGACGGCAAGGCCAATCTGCGCGCCTTTGGCAAGACCAACTCGGCCGAGGCATTCGGCCATCCGGGCTTTGGCGGCCAGAGCGGCTGGGCCGATCCGGCTACCGGCATCTCGTTCGGCTATCTGACCAACGGCTTTGACCGCAACGCCCTGCGCGAAGGCCGCCGTCGGGTCGCCCTGTCAAGCCTGGCCGCCTCGTGCGCAGCCTGAGGAGCGGGAGGGACGCCCGTCCCTCACCTGTCACGAACAGTGGTGCTTGCTGGGCGGCAGGTCGAGGGCCGGGTTGCGTTCAAAAAATCCAACCGGCATCAGGCTGAAGCCGCTGTACTCGACCGGCATCACCGGCCAGTCCTCGGGCCGGGGGACATGGGTCAGCCCGAAGGTGTGCCACACCACGAGGTCCGTATTGTCGATATTGCGGTCGCGCGAGTAGGCCGGCAGCCCACCGTCGCCCGGGCTTTGCAGGCTCATGTCACCGGCTGCGCTCAGCTCCTCGGCGTCAAAGGCGGTCACCCACAGGTTATGCCGGGCAAAGCCGGCCCGCTTCCCAACGTAGGAGTCCGGGTCGGCAAACAGGGTTGGGGTCGCTCCGGCCAGCAGCTTGTAGCCGACCGGCACGCCGAGCCGGTTCAGGCGCTGCGGATTGACCACTTTCCAGCTCCGACTCTTGTGCGGCGCGCAGTCCCGGCGGGCTTCGGTCTCCGAGCCCAGGAGGGTGCTGCGGGCGTGGAACTGGGTGCCGTGAGGGTTGGCCGGTCCGGGCGGTGAGGGCTCAACGTCCACCTCGTACACCGCATTGTCTTCCCCGTCGAGCTCAAAGTCGAGCCGAAAGCAGAACAGGTGCTGGTGGATGGGCGAGGCCAGGTTGGGGGCGATCAGCGGCGCAAACTCGGGCTTCTCGGCGCCGGTCTCGACCGCGCTCACGCCAACGATGCCGGTCAGTTTGACCTCCATCTGAATCGTTCCGTCCAGGTACAGATACCAGTAGAAGCCGTACTCGTAGTTGCCGACGGTGAAAAAGGAACTCACCACCAGCCGCCGCGAGCGGCGGACCTCGGCGTGGAAGTCCGGGGCGGAGTGGATATCCATATGCTTCCACAACACCCCGTAGTCCTCCTCGTGGATGCACACCGCGTTCTCGACCGTGACGGCCTCCCCATTATGGGCCACGGTGTTAATATCCAGGTAGCGAATCTCCCCCAGACAGTCGCAGCCCAGCTTGAGCGAGTTGGCCAGATTGCCGATTGAGGCTTCGCTGGCATCGAGAACGTGCTTCCAGGAGTGCATCGGGTCGCTGTCGCCGTAGGGCACGACCATGTCGGCCAGCGCAGCCCGGTACAGGATGGGTCGTTTGCGGTCCCCGTCCTCATGGCACAGCTCGTGCAGCACCAGGCCGTGCTGGGGGTGCATACCAACCCGGAAGGACCATTTCTGCCAGCTCACGGCATAGCCGTCGATGCGAAAACTCGGTCCCTCGGGCTGACTGATGTCGAGCGGCTTGAGGTCGGTGCGCAGCGCGGGCTGGTGCTCCGCCTCATAGCGACCACTCTCGGGTGGAATCGTCCTCACCCCGTGGTCCTCGACATGCACCACCCGGCCTTCGGTCAGATCGAGGTGGGCGATAATGCCGTGCAGCGGCCGGGCGTAGCCGTTGTCGGTCTTGTCGTGACGGACAAAAGCAATCGCGCGGACCAGCCTATGGCCGGGGTCGGCGCCATTGACCAGCGGACCGCTGCCCGGCCACATGTCGACCTGGATCCGCTCAAAATCGTCGATGCCGCGTTTGCGAACGGCTCGCTGCCAGGCCGGGTCGGCCTTGGTAATTTTGATCGCCCGGATAAAGTCCCGGCCGCTGAGCGGCGCCTGGACACCGGCCTGGCGCCGGACTTCGAGCAACTCGCCGCTGCTGACGTTCACCCGCGCGTCAAAGCTGCCCTGCCCGTCCACCCCTAGAAAACGCAGCACACGGGTGATCGGTTGACCCGGCGCAAAGTTCTTGACCGCAGCCTTGGGCGGCTCGAGCAGACTGACGCTGGAAAAGGCAAGCCGTCCCTGGCAGGCTCCCGATTCGGACAGGGTCGCCACGCCGCGCTCGATCTCAGCGCGGGTGGGGGGATGCAGGGGATGGAGCACCGGGCTTGGGGCGGTCGTGCGCACGGGCGGCGCCGCATCCGTCGCATTTTGGCTAAGCGTCTCAGACATCGCAGTTTCTCCTCCACAGCCGACGCTGTGGTGTGTTGCGGGGAACTTCTCAGGCGGCCCTGGTCAGCACCAGGCTGCCGAAGGCATCGCGGCTGATCTGCCAGTCCGGTGGAACCAGGACGGTGGTGTCGGGCTCCTCAACGATGAGCGGCCCGGGCTGCGGCTCGGCAATATCGCTGCGGCGGCACACCGGCGTCTGCAACAGACCGTGCTGGGGGCCGAAGAAAGCCGCCCGGGGCTTGTTCGCGCCGGACGACGCCCCAATCCGCATCCCCAGGTCCCGAAAACGAATATCCCCAACCGTGGCCAGGGCGCGCAGGCGGAGGCTGACCAGCTCGATCGGATCACCGGTGGTATAGCCGAACGCCTGTTCGTGGGCGGCCTGAAAGCTCCGCGCGAGCGCATCCGGCAGCTCGGCGGCATCGGCGCGGTCCGGGCACGGAATACTCAGGTCCTGGAGCTGATAGTCGTATTTCATATCAACATACGGCTCGAAGCGAATCAGCTCGGCGTTGATGCCCTCGGCCTGCATCAGCTCCCGGGCCTCGGTCTGCATGTCGGCGTACAGCTCCTGAATCCGCCCGGGCCGGAGTTCGGCCAGCGGCGTCACCACGCTGCGGATATAGTCGTGGCGGTAGTCGGCCAGCAGCAGCCCCAGGGCGCTGAACACGCCGGGAAAGACCGGAACCAGCACTTTGCCGATCTCCATGTCATCGGCCAGGGCGGCGGCGTGGACCGGGCCCGAGCCGCCAAAAGAGACCAGGGTAAAGTCGCGCGGATCGCGTCCGCGTTCGGTCGAGACCGCCCGCAGGGCGCGCATCATGGCCGAGTTGGCGATCTGGCTGATCCCGTAGGCTGCCTCGCGGGTGTCCAGCCCCAGCGGGTCGGCGATCTGATCCTTGATCGCCCGCCAGGCCGCGTCGTGGTCGATCCGCATCGTCGTGTTGGCAATCGCCTCGGGGTTGATATAGCCGTTGACCACGTTGGCGTCCGTCACCGTCGGTTGGCTGCCGCCCCGGCCGTAACACACCGGTCCGGGCTCGGCTCCCGCGCTGTGGGGTCCGACCCGCAGCGCCCCGCTGTCGTCGATCCAGGCGATGCTGCCGCCGCCGGCTCCGACCTCGACAATGTCGAGCGAGGGCACACGCAAGGCATGGCCGCCCTTGTAGAACTGATGGGTGGTGACGTTGGCCGCCCCGCCGATTTCGCCCGCAGCCCGCTCGGCCGGCAGCCCGTCTTCAATCAGACACGCCTTGGCCGTGGTGCCGCCCATATCGAACGACAAGACCTTGTCCAGACCGGTCTCCTGGCCCAGCCGAGCCGCAGCCAGAACCCCGGCCGCCGGCCCGGATTCGATCATAAAGGCCGGTTTGTTGCGGGCCAGCTCGGCCGACATGATCCCGCCGTTGGACTGCATGACCAGCAGCCGCTCGCTGTAGGCCGACAGGTGGTGTTCGAGCCGGTCCAGATAGCGGTCCACGACCGGAATCAGCGAGGCGTTAATCACGGTCGTGCTGGCCCGCTCATACTCCCGGATCTGGGGGTAGATGTCAGACGAAATGCACACCACCGCCCCGGAACCCAGCTCATCCGCAATCAGCCGCGCCACCTCCTGTTCGTGGGCCGGGTTGAGGTAGGAGTTGATCAGACACACGGCAATGGCCTGGACCTGCTGGTCGGCCAGACTGCGGATGACCTGACGGGCTTCCTCGGCATCCAGCGAGCGTTCGACCGTGCCGTCGCCCAGCACCCGTTCGCTCAACTCCAGACGCAGCTGGCGCGGCACCAGCGGGCGGCCCCTGACCCAGTTGGGGTCTTGCAGGTTGGGCCGCCGCTCGCCCCGCATCTCCAAATCATCGCGGAAACCGCGGGTGGTGATATAGCCGGTCAGCGCAGTCGTGCCCTCGATCACGGCGTTCGACGCAATCGTCGTGCCGTGGACAAAATTGGCGATCTGTTCGGACGAACCGGCCTGGCGAATATGGCCGACGATGTCCTCGCCGACCCGGTCGAGCAGGGACAGGACCTTGGCCGTGTCGATCCGACCGTCATCGCCCAGCACAATCAAATCGGTAAACGTCCCGCCGATATCAAACCCCACCCGCATGCGCGTGTCTCCCGCCCTAATCCGCCACTGCGGCCAGACGCTGTTTACCGCCCCGCAGCTCCAGCGTGCCTTCTTCATCGACGCTCAGGCTGTCGGGGTCAATCACCACCCCGTACACCTCACGGGCGCGCTCGACCGACACCTTGCCCTCAAGCACGTCGAGCCGGACCGCCTCCACATCACGCGCAAAGGGATCGCCATAGCCGCCCGAGCCGTGGACCTTGTGGTAGACACGGTCGCCCGGCTGGACCTGGAGGTGGACGTGAGCCTGGGGAGTCAGCACGGTCTGCTGGCCGTCCGCAGTGTGGATGTTGACCGCGTCGCCGCCCTGTCCGCCGCCGTCGAGGCCCTCCGAACCGCGTAGGCCGACGGTCCGCAGCAGAACCTCGGCCGGCTTGCGGAAACGCCACTCGCGGTAGACCGACACCGAGCCGCGGTGGCGGCCCGCGCCCTCGGTATCGGGCACAAAGCCAAAGCCCTCAATCGTGACCGGGTACTCCCGTTCGAGCAGCTC
>WTHE01000702.1 GCA_011523315.1 Candidatus Binatota bacterium | reverse complement strand
GCGGGCAAAGCGCTCGGTATAGTCGCTGAAATCGACATCCCGGCCGCGCAGCGCTGATACAATTTCCTGGGCTGCAAACTTGCCATATTCGAACGCAAAAGAGATGCCCTCGCCCATCAGCGGCTCGGCCCCGGCCGCGTCACCGACCAGCACCACCCGTCGAGCGGCCAGGGCGCGGCGCGGATGATAGCCACAGATAGGAAAGGCCCGCATACGATACGCCGTCCGGCACGAGGCGGGCGACGATCTCGTCTGGTCGGGCCGGCCGGTCAGCGCGGCGATCTCGGCGGCGAGCAGGCCGCGCAGCTCGGCGTTGCTCAGCCGGGTCCGACCCAGCCCATAGATGCCGATATTGACGTGCGGCACCCCAGCGATGAGACACGGAAAAGCCCACAGATAGCCCTGCAAGCCGTAGGGAACGGGCAGAAAGTTGAAATCGTAGCGCTGCTGGCCAAACCCGTCCCAACTGGTGTCGGCCACCGGCACGTCACACATCACCGCCCTGCCGAGCGGCAGGGGCGGTGCGCCAACGAGTCGCCGGCGCACCCGACTGCCCGAACCGTCCGCCCCGACAAGAATCCGGGCCCGATAGGTCTGTGTATCGGTGACCAGGCGGACGCCGTCCGGCTCGCGCACCACGTTGAGCAGCTTCTCGGCCTGGCGGACCTCGGCTCCCCGCTCCTGGGCGGCGCGGACCAGCAAAAAGTCAAATTCGTTGCGCCGGATGATCGAACACAGGCCGCCATCCTCGCACACCACCTGCCGCTCGGGCGGCACCCGGACAAACGCCCGGTCAACCGCCACATGGGGAATGCTGAGCGGAACATCCAGCTCATCGAGACAGTCAAGGGTATGGGGAATAAGTCCCCCGGCGCAGATCTTGTCGCGGGGGTGGCGCGCCTTGTCGAGCAGCAGGATATTGCCCCGCAGCTGCGGCTCGGCCTTCAGCAGAGACAGAGCCGTGGCCGTCCCGGCCGGCCCGGTCCCGACAATCGCGACATCGTAGGGCACGCCTCAGACCACCCCGGCCCGCGGTTCCACGTGATCGTGAATCCAGTCGACAATGGTCTGGGTACTCGCCCCGGGCGTAAAGATCTCTTTGACCCCGGCCTGTTTGAGCTGGGGGATATCGTCGTCGGGTACGATCCCGCCGCCAAAGACCGCAATGTCCTCAGCCCCGCGCTCATCAAGTTCTTTCATGATGGCCGGAAAGAGCGTCATGTGCGCCCCGGACAGAATGCTCAGCCCGATGGCGTCCACGTCTTCCTGGACGGCAGCCTCGGCGATCATCTCCGGCGTCTGGTGGAGGCCGGTATAAATCACCTCAAAACCCGCGTCGCGCAGGGCGCGGGCAATAATCTTGGCCCCTCTATCGTGACCGTCCAGGCCGGCTTTGGCCACCAGAATGCGTAACACGTTCTTGTCGGACACAGAAACCCTCCGTCATGGCGATGCAAGGAGTGCAGCCCGACCTGTGGCGCAGGCAGACACGCCACTCCTCGTGATCAGACTTACAACCAGGCCGGGTCGCGGTAGACCCCAAACACGTCACGGTAGACATCCGAGATTTCGCCCAGGGTGCACGAGGCTTTGACCGCTTCAATCAGCGGTGGCATCAGGTTGGTCCCGTTACGAGCTGCGGCGTGCACCCGGCCCAGATGTTCGCTGACCGCAGTCTGGTTGCGTTCAGCCTTGATCTTTTTGACCCGCTCAATCTGGCTGCGCTCTACCTCGGGCTCGATTTTGAGAAGCTCCAGCGGGCGTTCTTCGGGCGGAACCTGATACTTGTTGACGCCGACGATGATCTTCTCCTCGGCGTCGAGCTGCTGCTGGTAGCGGTAGGCCGAGTCGGCGATCTCCTTCTGCGGATAGCCGGTGTTGATGGCGTTGATGATCCCGCCCAACTCGTCAATCCGGTCAATATAGGCGAAGGCATCGTGTTCGATACGGTCGGTCAGGGCTTCGATCGCCCAGCTGCCGCCCAGGGGATCAATCGTATTGGTCACCCCACTCTCTTCGGCAATGATCTGCTGGGTGCGCAGGGCGACCATCACCGCCTGCTCGGTCGGCAGGGCCAGAGTTTCGTCCATCGAGTTGGTATGCAGCGACTGGGTGCCGCCCAACACCCCGGCCAGAGCCTGGATGGCCACCCGGACGACATTATTCATCGGCTGCTGAGCGGTCAGACTCACCCCGGCCGTCTGGCAGTGGGTGCGCAGCAACAGCGATTTGGGCTGCTGGGCGCCAAAGCGCTCCTTCATGATCTTGGCCCACATGCGCCGGGCTGCCCGCAGCTTGGCGATTTCCTCAAAGAAGTCATTATGGATGTCAAAGAAGAAAGACAGCCGGGGCGCAAACTCGTCAACGTCCAGGCCGCGTTCCAGGGCCGCCTGCACATAGCCGATACCGTCGGCCAGGGTAAAGGCCAGTTCCTGGACCGCAGTCGAGCCGGCCTCGCGAATGTGGTAGCCGGAGATCGACACCGCGTGCCAGCGCGGCACCTGTTTGGCGCAGAATTCGATCATATCGGTCACAATCCGCACCGCCGGCTCGGGCGGGCAGATCCACTCTTTCTGGGCGATATACTCCTTGAGCATATCGTTCTGGATCGTCCCCCCCAGCTGCTCGCGCGGCACGCCCTGCTTGTCGGCCACCGCAATATACATGGCCAGGATGATGCTGGCCGTACAGTTGACCGTCATCGAGGTGGTCACCTTATCGAGCGGGATCCCGTCGAACAGGCGTTCCATATCGTTCAGGGTCGAGACCGACACGCCCTCGCGACCGACCTCGCCCAGCGAGCGCGGACTGTCGGCGTCGTAGCCCATCAGGACCGGCATATCAAAGGCGGTGGACAGGCCGTTCTGGCCCTCCGACAGCAGCAGCCGGAAGCGCCGGTTGGTATCCTCGGGCGTCCCGAAACCGGCAAACTGGCGCATGGTCCAGAACTTGCCGCGGTACATATTCGGGTACACCCCACGGGTATACGGGTATTCACCCGGCAGGCCGATGTCCTGCTCATAGTCCGTCCCTTGTTTTTCTTCGGGGGTGTACTGCGGCGCGACCGCCATATTGGAGATGGTCGAAAAGCGTTCCAGCCGCTCGCCCTGCTTGGGATACTTCTGGGTCAGCCATTCGTGTTTGTTCATCGATCCTCCTTCACAACGGAAAGTCGG
>WTHE01000341.1 GCA_011523315.1 Candidatus Binatota bacterium | reverse complement strand
GTACGCTTTGAGGAGGTCTCGCTCGGCTATCCCCGCCACTGGAAGCAGGACAAAGGCATCGCCCGCTATCTGCGCCAGATTCTACGCCGGTCCGCCCGCCCCGGTCGGCGGCTGGGCTGGGCCGGAGTGGCGCTGCTAAGCGTTATCCGGGCTGGTTAAGGCGTCCAGAATGAAGGCATACTCGAAGGCGATTTCTTTCAGCAGGTCGTAGCGGCCCGAGGCGCCGCCGTGGCCGGCCCCCATATTGGTCTTCAGCACCAGGCGTGTGTCGTCGGTTTTGGTCGCCCGCAGCTTGGCCGTCCATTTGGCCGGCTCCCAGTACTGAACGCGAGGGTCGTTCAGCCCGGCCGTGACCAACAGGTGTGGGTAGGGCCGGGCTGCCACATTGTCGTACGGCGAATACGACAGCATGTAGTCATAGTAGGCTTTGAGCCGGGGGTTGCCCCACTCCTCATACTCACCAACCGTGAGCGGAATGGATTCGTCCAGCATGGTCGTGACGATATCGACAAACGGCACCTGGGCCACCGCCACCGCCGCCAGACGCGGGGCCATGTTGATGACCGCCCCGATCAACAGGCCGCCGGCGCTGCCGCCCATGATGGCCAGCCGCCGGCTGGAGGTATAGTTCTCGGCGATCAAGGTCTGGCCGCAGGCGATGAAGTCGGTGAAGGTGTGTTTCTTGTGTAGCATCTTGCCCTGCTCGTACCACTCGCGGCCCATCTCTTCGCCGCCCCGAATGTGGGCCAGGGCATACACAAAGCCCCGGTCGAGCAGGCTCAGCCGATTGCTGGAAAACCAGGGGTCGAGGCTGGAGCCGTAGGAGCCGTAGCCGTACAGCAGGCAGGGGTGGGAGCCGTCGCGGCGAAAACCGGTTTTGTAGACCAGGGAGATCGGGATACGGGTGCCGTCCTGGGCCGTGGCAAATACCCGCTCGGAGCGATAGGCGGCAGGGTCGAAATCGCCCAACACCGGCTTCTGCTTGCGCAGGCTGCGCGTACCCTGGGTCATATCGTAATCGAACACCGAGTCGGGCGTGGTCAGCGACATATAGGTAAAGCGTAGCGTGGGGGTGTCAAACTCCGGGTTCTCGGCCTGGGCGTAGGTATAGACCGGCTCAGGAAAAGACACCGGCCGGTCCTGGCCGCTGGTAAAATGGTGGACGCGCAGGCTGCGCAGCCCGTTTTCGCGCTCGTACAGGACCAGATAGTCGGCAAAGACATCCATGTCGTCGAGCTTGACCGCTGCCCGGTGGGGCACGACTTCGCGCCAGTTTCTCCTGGCCGGGTCCTTGGCCGGGGCGGTCACCAGCCTGCCGTTCTTGGCCGCAGCGTTGGTCAGGATGTACAGCAGCCCATCCCGGTGTTCGACATGGTAGCGCAGACCGGTCTGACGCGGCTGGATCAGCCGAAAACGCCTCTCCGGCGCGTCCGCAGACAGCAGCCAGACCTCGCTGGTTTCGATGCTGTCGATCGACAGCACGAGGTAGGCCCGATCCTTGGTTGTGTACAGGTGGACCCGGTACAGCTCGTCGGCCTCGTGGTACAGCTCGCTATCCTCGGCCGGGTCGCTGCCCAGCCGGTGGCGGTACACCTTGTGGGGGCGTTTGGCCGCGTCCTGGGTGGTGTAGAGCAGCGTCCGGTTGTCGTTGGCCCACTCGACCGCATAGCTGGTGTTGGGAATCCGATCCGCCAACAGTGTACCGCTGCTCAGGTCCTTGACGTACACCGTATAGTCTTCCGAGCCGCTGGTATCGAGCGAATAGGCCAGCAGACGGTGGTCGGGGCTGATCTCGTACACCCCCAGCCGCAGGTATGCGTGGCCCTCGGCCTCGGCGTTCAGGTCAAGCAAGACCGCCTCCTCAGCCTCCGGGCGGTCGGGCTTGCGGCAGTAGATCGGATACTGCTGGCCCTCTTCGGTCCGCGAGTAGTACAGGAAGGCGCCCCGTCTGACCGGCACGGCCAGATCGGTCTCCTGGATGCGGCCCAGCATCTCGGCGTAGAGGCGGTCTTGCAACTCGACCGTATGCGCCATGACCGCCTCGGCGTAAGCGTTTTCGGCCTCCAGATAGCTGATGACCGCAGGGTTGCCCTTTTCCCGCAGCCAGTAGTAGGGGTCGATCCGGGTATGGCCATGAACGGTCAGTTTGTGGTGAATCGGGGTTGCCTTCGGCGGGCTCGGAGCGGGCATGCGGGCTCCTGTTAGGGCGAAGATGCGGAAGATGCGGAAGAGACTGGGGACGGGCTGGGCGTCGGTCCCTCGTCTTCCGCTTCACCGTGCTCCTTCTCGGTCCGCCCTGACCCGCCTTCGTGGCGGACCATGTAGATGCCGCTGGCGATGATCAGCGCGCCGCCGGCCAACACGCCGCTGCTCGGCACGTCACCCCACAGCCAGTAGCCCAGGGCCATGGCCCACACCAGGCCGGTGTATTCAAACGGCGCGATGAGCGAGACTTCGCCGTAGCGAAACGCCTGGGCCAGCAGCCAGTGGGCGGCAACCCCGATGAGGCCGGTGAGCAGAAAGAGCGGCACGTGGCCGAGGGCGATGGGCGTCCAGCTGGCGGCGGCGAACGGCAGGGTGGCAAGCGTACTGATGGCCATATAGTAGAACAGAATCCGGGTGCTCGGCTCGTGCTGGCTGAGACGCCGGGCGACCAGGCTGGTCACCGCCCAGACCACGGCGGCCGACAGCGCAACAAAGGCGGCCAGGCTGAAGCCCAGGCTGGCCGGCGACAGCACGATCAGCACGCCCACAAACCCGCCGATCACGGCCACCCAGCGCGAGTGGGAGACCCGCTCGCCCAGAAAGATGCGGCCAAACAGGGTCATGAACAGGGGCGCGCCAAACACCAGGGTATAGGCGTTGGCCAGCGAGATGGAACGCAGGGCAATGATGAACAGCAGCCACGACACCAGCATCAGCACCGAGCGAACCGTGTGGGCGAACAGGTAGGAGGTCGCCAGCCCCCGGCGCCCCTGCTCCCATACCACCAGCGCCAGCGCCGGCCCCACGCCGAGCAGCGCCCGCAGAAACACAATCTGGACGGCCGAATAGTGCGGCACCAGCCACTTTGCCGCAGCGTCGCTGACCGACAGCAGCGAGATGGTCGCCAGCATGAAGCAGACGGCCTTGAAGGGCGCGTTGATCATCGTTGGAGCTTATCCCTTGTCCTGCTGTTTGC
>WTHE01000611.1 GCA_011523315.1 Candidatus Binatota bacterium | reverse complement strand
CCTCAGTCTGGGCGTGCCGTGTGTGTCGCAGACCGCCCCCGAGTGGTATGCGGCTCACCTGCTCAACAGTGTCCTGGGTGGCGGGATCAGCTCCCGCCTGTTTCAGGAAATTCGGGAGCAACGCGGCCTGGTCTACGATGTCAGCTCGTTCCTGTTCTCCGCCCGGGACGCGGGCTATCTGGGCATCTATCTGTCGACCAGCCCCGCCCTGGTGCCTGAGGCCATGCGCCTGACCTGCCGCAGTCTGGCCGAAATCGCTCAATCCGGCATTTCCGCCAACGAGTTACAACGCGCCAAAAGTCAGACCACAGGCAGCCTCTTGCTTGAACTTGAGACGAGCGAAGCCTGGATGCACCGGGTAGCGCGGTGTGAGATGTGTTTTCAGCGCGACGTGCCAATTGCCGAGGTCTTGGCAGACATCGAACGCGTCAGCCTTGAGGACGTCCAGGCGGTGGCGGCTGCGTGTTTTCAGCCCGACAAGCTGGCTCTGACCGTGTTGGGAGAGCCGCCTTCGATGAACGACTACCAGGCCCTGATCGCCCTCTGATGCGGCAGATCTCCGATGAACAAGACCGTGCGTGTCCCTATCACCCGTCTGCGCCGTCAGCCTGACCCCCTGCCCCTGCCCCGCTATATGACAGCGGGCGCCGCAGGCATGGATATCTACGCCGACCTGTCGGCCGAACTCAGCCTCGGTCCGCTGGAGCGCTCCCTGGTCCCGACCGGATTCGCCCTGGCTCTGCCCGACGGCTATGAAGCGCAGATCCGGCCACGCAGCGGTCTGGCCCTGCACAGCGGCCTGACCGTCCTGAACAGCCCGGGTACGATTGACGCCGACTATCGCGACGAGGTCAAGATCCTGGTCATCAACCTGGGCCGCCAGCCGGTTCGCATCAGGCGCGGGGAGCGCATCGCCCAGCTCGTTGTCGCGCCGGTGGCGCGGGTCGACTGGCACGAGGTTGAAGCGCTGGCCGCCAGCGGCCGAGGCGGCGGTTTTGGCCATACCGACCGCTAGGGCGTTCACCCCCAACATGCACCAGCTTCACATCACGGTTCAGGGCCGGGTGCAGGGCGTGTTTTTCCGGGCTGCAACACGCAGGCTGGCACGCCGACTGGGCCTCACCGGTTGGGTCCGCAACCGTTCCGACGGCAGTGTTGAAGTGCTGGCAGAGGGTCGCCGGGACACGCTGGAGCAGTTGCTCGACTGGTGGCGGCGCGGACCTTCGGGGGCGCGCGTCACCGCCGTCAGGGCGGCCTGGCAGGCGGCGAGCGGGCGGTGGACTGATTTTGTGATCAGCTATGACACGCCTCGCGCCTGACCCCGTTGCCTGTGGCTGCCATTAGTGGGCATAATCTCGACACTTCGATACCCTCGAGACGAAGGAGGCGAGCTATGGGACGACTCGACGGAAAAGTGGTGTTCATTACCGGTGCGGGTTCGGGCATTGCCCGGGCAGCCTCGCAGATTTTTACCCGGGAAGGAGCCAAGGTGGTGATTGCCGAGCTGCGGCCCGAACTGGGCCAGGCGGCCGAAACGCTGGTCCGCGAGGGAGGCGGTGAGGCCACCTTTGTGGAAACCGATGTCACCAAGGAAGACAGCGTGAAAAACGCGATTGACACCACGCTTGAGGTGTACGGCAAGCTCGACGTGTTGTACAACAGCGCCGGCGGTTCGATTGTCGAAGACGGCAAGGTCACCGAGGTCGATATGTCGGTCTGGAATCACACTATCTCGCTCGACCTGCTCGGCACCTTTCTGTGTTGTCGCCACGGCATTCCCAAGCTGATTGAAAACGGCGGTGGCTCAATCATCAACATGTCGTCGGTTGTCGCCCTGCGCGGCTCGTTCCCCATCCACGTCTACACCTCGGCCAAGGGCGCCATCCTGTCCTTCACCCAGGTTCTGGCCGGCACCTATGCCAGAAACAACATTCGCGCCAACGCGATCTGCCCCGGGGTCATCATGACCGACCGGGTCAAGCAACGCTTTGGCGAGAGCCTGGATATTCCCGCCCCCAACGCCCAGGCGGCCGCCATCAACCTCAAAGCCCAAATAGAAAAGTACCCCTTCTCGGTCGGCGAACCGGAAGACATCGCCCGCATTGCCCTGTTCCTGGCCTCGGACGAGTCGCGCATGGTCAACGGCGTGGCGATTCCCGGCGATGGCGGTTTGTCAGCCTACTGAGCGCCCCCCTCAGACACTGGAGCCTCACATGCAAAAAGAGCCGTTTACGATTGCTGTTGCCGAACAGACCCTGACCGACCTGCGCAGCCGCCTGAGCCGGGTGCGCTGGCCGCACGATTTCAATAATGCCGATTGGGCCTACGGCACGAACAAATCCTACCTGATGGAGCTAGTCGAGTACTGGCTGAACGGCTACGACTGGCGCGCTACCGAGCGCGAGATCAACGCCTTTGCCAACTACACGACCACCATCGAGGGCGTTCCGATCCACTTCATTCATGAGCCGGGCAAGGGTCCCAATCCCATACCGCTGATCCTGACCCACGGCTGGCCGTGGACCTTCTGGGATCTCAAACACATCATCCGGCCGCTGTCCGACCCGGCCGCGTTTGGCGGCGACCCCCAGGACGCCTTTGATGTGGTCGTCCCGTCGCTGCCCGGCTATGGCTTTTCCTCGCCCCTGACCACCCCGGGGATCAACTTTGTCCGCACCGCCGACCTGTGGCTAAGACTGATGCAGGATGTGCTGGGCTATGACAAATTCGGCGCCCAAGGCGGTGACTGGGGAGCGCTGGTGACTATGCAGCTGGGCCACAAGCACGCCCAACACCTGATTGGCACGCATATCAATCTGGCGATTCCGCTGGGCTTTTTTTCCGCCGAACAGGTCGATCCCAAGGACTACGGGCCGGACGAGGAGGGCTGGTATGAGCGCATGCAAACCCGCATGCAGGGCGCGACCAGCCATGTGGTGGTGCAAACCACCGACCCGCAAACCCTGGCCTATGGCATGCACGACTCGCCGGTTGCGCTGTGCGCCTGGATTCTGGAACGGCGACGGAACTGGAGCGACTGCGGAGGCGAGGTCGAGCGGCGGTTCTCAAAAGACGATCTGCTGAACACGATGATGATCTACTGGGTGACCGAGACCTTTGTCACCTCGGTGCGCTACTATTACGAGGCCAAACACCACCTGTGGGCTCCGTCACACGACCGCAGCCCGGTGGTCGAGTCGCCGACCGGTATCGCCGTGTTTCCCCAGGAGCTGGCGCTCATGCCGCGTCGCTGGGCCGAGCGCTACTACAATCTTAAACACTGGTCGCTGATGACCGCCGGCGGACACTTTGCCCACGCCGAAGAGCCGCAGCAGCTGGCCGAGGATATCCGCACCTTCTTCCGGGCCTTGCGCTAGCAACGGAGCGGGGGCGAGCCTGCCCCCGCCCGCCCCTACACGTTCACGCTATAAATGCGGGCGACGTTTCCACCCACCACCTTCTGGATGTCCTCCTCGGGCATATCCCTGAAGGCCTCGTCGATGAACTCACGCGAGTGCGGCCAGGTCGAGTCGGTGTGGGGATAGTCCGACGACCACATGATGCGTTCGGCACCAAACAGCTGGCGGGTGAAATCGGCTGTGGCCTGCTCGAACTGGAAGGTGGCGACCACGTTGCGCTTCATATACTCGCTGGGCAGCATGGACAGGTTCACTCCCTCGAAATGCCGGAAGCGGTCATAGGCGTGGTCGAGCCGGTACAGAAAGTGCGGAATCCAGGACACGTCGTTCTCAGCCGAGACGATCTGGAGTTTGGGGAAGCGTTCAAACACTCCACCGAATATCATGATCGACAGGGTACGCTGAATCTCGGCCGGCAGGGACATATACGAGGTCAGGAATTTGTTGAAGTTGATCCCGGTGCCTCCCCGTCCGGTCAGAATATGGAGCGACAGGGGCATATTCAGGTCCTGGGAGGCGGCCCAGAACGGATCGTAGTCGGGGTGGCCATACGGCCGTTCATCCGGTGGCGAGGCCCAGATCATCGCTCCCCGCAGGCCCTTGTCGGCACACCGTTTGAGTTCGGCCACGCCAGCGTCAACATCTTCGAGCGTCACCAGCCCGACGCCGACCAGCCGGTCGGTATTATAGCTGCAATACTCGGCCACAAAGTCGTTATAGGCTCGGAAGCAGGCACCCCGCAGGCCGGCGTCGTCCAAGCCGTACAGCATCATGCCGAACGTGGTGTACAGCACCTCGGCCGCCACCCCGTCCCGGTCCTGTTCTTTGAGGCGTTCGGCCGGGTCCCACACACTGGCCGGTGCGGCGGCAAAGCCCTTTGTGTTATGGTTGGGCAGCTCTTCGGCCGTGACCCCGGCGCCAAACGCCCCAGCCATGGGAATTGGGGTGATATTCTCACAGGTGAAGAACTCGCCCTCTTTGCCCTCGTGGCCGTGAACCGAGCGCGGAGCCCGGTCCCGATACTGCTTATCGATCCGTTCGGCCCACATGTCGGGCGGCTCACACATATGCGAGTCAGCGGAAATGAGCGTATACTGTGCCATACGACCCTCCTCTTATGGATGACGGTAGAATCTCCAGACTCTGGATCATACTGCGGCCCAGCCCCGCTCGACAAGACCTCGCGTCGAGGCCACTCAGCCGTCTACGCCCTCGTCCGGCCAGATCTTGCCCGGGTTCAGGATGTGTTTGGGATCAAACACCCGCTTGATGTGCTTCATCAGTGCGAGGCTGGAGCCGTGCTCTTGGGCGACATACTTCTGACTGCCCAACCCGATGCCGTGCTCACCCGAGGCTGTTCCGCCGACCGATAGGACGAACCCGACCATCTCGTCTTTGGCCCGCTGAGCCGCTGCCCAGCGCTGCGTATCGGCCGGGTCCTCGCGCAGCAGGGCGTGCAAAATGCCAAGCCCGGCGTGGCCAAAGGTGTGCAGCACAACCCCGTGGCGCTCGGCAATGGCGTAGCTGTGCTCGACCACCTCGGGCAGACGCGAGAGGGGAAAACCCATATCGGTGCGGATCGTTTTGCCCTCGGGTTTCAGCGCCTGAATCGCCCGGGTGGTAAAATGCCGCACGTCCCACGGGTTCTGTCCGTCGGGCAGGACGATCACCCGCCCGGCCTGCTCTTCACACACGGCTTGGGCGGTCTCAAAGACAGCGTCAACCGAGTCCGGGGTACCGTGGACCTCAAGAAACAGCGACGGCTGCTCCTCCAAACCAAACCCGCGGTAGCGGTTGAGGGCAACGATGGAGCGCCGGTCAAGAAATTCGACCGCAGCCAGATCCACGCCATAGCGCATCATCGTCGCGATAGCCGTGGCCGCATCCTTTTCGGTCGGAAAGGTCAGGGCGCCCTGTTTGCGGCCCTGGGGCAGGCCGGCCAGGGACAGCGTCAGCTGGGTGGCGATCGCCAGCGTGCCTTCCGAGCCAACCACCAGACCCAGCAGATGATAGCCGGAGGAGGTTTTGCGACTCCGGGTGCCGAGTTCCAGGACGTGTCCGGTCCCAGTGACAACCGTGGCGGCCTGCACATGCTCGCGCGTGCCACCGTATTTGACCGAATAGATACCGCTGGCATTGTTGGCGACCATCCCGCCAATCGTCGCCACATCCGAACTGCCACCGGGCGACGGCGGGAAAAACAGACCCCACGGTTTGAGCTGCTCATTCAGCCGGTTATAGACAATGCCGGGCTGGACGCTGACCTGTAAATCTTCCTGATGAACCTCAACGACCGCGTCCATACGGGACAGGTCGAGCACGATCCCACCCCGAACCGGAATCGGATTGCCCTCCAGGCTCGAGCCCGCCCCACGGGCGGTAACCGGTACTCCGTGGGTCCAGGCACAGCCGACCACACGGCTGACCTCGTCGGTAGACAGTGGCCAGACGACCACATCGGGCCGGACCGGCTGACACGCCGATTCATCCCCTGCGGCCACCTCCAGGTCGGCGACCCGTGTCGAGATGCGCGCTGCGGGCAGGAGGCTACTCAGCTCATGAACCAGAGACATACAGCCCTCCTCGCTCTTCAGCACTGCCCGCTGGCCACGCCTTCGCCGCCGTGGCCAGCCTCAACGCAGAGCCCCAGGTGTCGGTTCGACAGCTCATCAGCCACACTCCGTGTCACGCGCGGGGGAGTATAGCACGCAAGCTGGTCGAGACCAAAGCTTCGCGGCCACCGCAATTGCATAAGCCACGCAGAAAGCGCACAATACAGCCCCACAGGCAGCCGCACGATACGCCGACGAAGCACGAACTGCCTACCCGTGACCCATGCTCAGCGCAATTTTTTTTGATTTTGACGGAACGCTGGCCGATGACGGCGACTCCATTCAGGAAGCGCTCGACCACGCCTGTGCGATCATACGCCGGCAGTGGCCCGACATTCCGACTGCGGATCTCATCCAGACCTACCGCCAGGCCTCGGAAACGGCCTGGGGCGACTATGATCGCCATCTGCGCCACCTGTCCTCGCCCGAGGCCATGCTCATGGCGGTGTGGCAACAAGCCCTGGGGCAATGGGGCTGCCACGATCCTGCGGTAGAACGCGAGGCCGCAGCCGTGTACTGGCAACACCGCCTTCGTCACTGCCGGCCCTTTCCTGATGTCGTGCCGCTGCTGTCCCGCCTGAGCCGACGCTTCCACCTCAGCCTGTTAACTAACGGTGCGCCTGCCATGCAACGCACCAAAGTCAGCGCCAGCGGACTGGAAGCGTTTTTTGACACCATTTTTGTCGGCGGCGAGTTTGCGCGTGGCAAGCCCCATCCGGCCATCTTTGAGGCCGCGCTTGAAGCCGCAGGCTGCCGGCCCGAGCAGGTCGTGCATGTCGGCGATTCGCTGCTGCACGATATTGCCGGTGCCCAGGCGGTCGGGATTCACGGCGTATGGCTGAACCGCAAACGCCTCGCCATCACCGACCTGCCGGCCCAGCTTCAACACCAGCTCGGGGCTACCCGAGCGGAATATGAGATCAGCAGCCTGACCGAGCTACACGCCTGCATCGACCGGCTCATGGAGGTCGCCCCCGGCTGAGCCGCACAGCTTGCCCTGGGCCGGACGGTTCGGCTATGAGGAGTCAGGGACACCACCATGGACAAAAACGCCTACGATATTCTCCTGTTCAACTACTACCGTGAGGCCGAACTGCGCGGCGCCGACCTCATTCTGCGCTTGATCAACCGCATGGACGACCCCCGTCTGCAAGAGAAACTCTCCCGGCATCTGGCCGACGAAACTAAGCACGCCTGGCTGTGGACCGAACGGATTCGAGCCCTGGGTGGCGTCCCGGTCCGCATTGACAACGGCTATCATCGCCATCTGCGCCGTAAGATCGGCCTGCCCTCAAAGTTGCTCGACCTGCTCGCTCTGACCTATGTGGTCGAAGAACGCTCGCGCAAGCGCTACGAAGAGCACGCCGCCCGGCCCGAGGTGGACGCCGCCACCCGCAAAGTCCTTGACGAACTCCAGGAAGATGAGAAAAGCCACCTCGACTGGGTGTCTGAAAAACTGGCCCGGATGGCCGAACACGAGGGCCAGGACAGGGTCACGGCTGTCCTTGAGCGCTATCGAACGCTCGAAGAGGAGGTGTTTGCCGAGATGGTGGCGGACGAGCAACGGGCGCTGCAGAAGATAACGGAAGACGCGGACTGAGGCGTCAGTTAGAGTTTCTTTTTTTTCTTCGACACGTAATCGACCAGCAGATATTCTCCCAGGCTGTCGGGCCGGGTATAGAACGCCCGGCCCCGGTTGAGCTGGGTCATTTTCTCCACAAAGGCCCGCAGGCTGGGGCTATCGTCGAGCATGAACGTATTAATCGTCACCCCGCGCTGGGTGGCCCGCTCGACCTCTCTGAGCGTTTCCTGGGCAGCACGCATGCTGATTCCGCCAAACGACAAGGGCCACTCACAGTACAGCCGACCATGAGAAAAATAGGCCGTCGGCTGTCCGTCGGTCACCACGATGATCTGTCGGTTCTGGCTCGGATGGCGATGAATCAGGTCTGAGGCCAGGCGAATGCCGTCCTGCAGATTGGTGAACGGATCGCCCATATTCCAGCTGGCTTCGGGCAGATCCTTGACTTTCAGCTCAACCGCCCGGGTAAAGAAACCGACGATGGCAAAATAGTCGCGCGGATAGCGCGTCCGAATCAGGCTCTCCAGGGCCAGGGCCACTTTTTTGGCTGCGGCGAAGCGTCCCTCCCAGCTCATCGACCAACTCATATCGAGCAGCAGGACGGTCGAGGTGGTCGTCGCGTGGTCGGTTTCATACACCGTAAAATCGTCGGGCTGGATACGCAGCGGCACCCCGCTGCCGTGGCGCGTCAACGACTTTTTGAGGGTGCCGACCAGATCGAGATGGAAGGGATCGCCGTAGGCGTAGGGCTTGGTCTCGTTGACCTTGATCTCGGCAATCCCCCGGTGGTCGGCGGCGTGAGCGCCGGAGCGGTCCCGGAGCAGGGTGGCATAAATGTCCTGGAGCGCCAACTGGCCGATGCGTCGGATGCCCTTGGGCGACAGCATCAAGCGCCCTTCGCGAGGGATGACAAACCCGGCCTCCTGCAACAAGGCCTGCATCTGTTGCAGGTTCTCAAAGTCTTGGAGTGCGCCTTGGCCGAGCATATCCTGGAGCATGTTGGGATCGATTTTCTCGGGTTGGCCCGACAGCAGGTTTTGCTCCATCTCCTGCAGCTGGGTCATCTCTTTCATCAGGTCGAGCGCCTCGTCATAGGTCAGCGACTGGGGGCCGTTGAACAAATCGTTATAGCGCCGCTGAAAGTCCTCCAGAGAACGGATGTTCTCGAACTCCTGCATGAGTTCGTCAAACGCCTCTTGGGCGGCTTCGTCCTCGAACGGATAGCGGCTGAGCTTCTCCATTTTATCGCTCATCCGCTGGGGCAGCCGGTCGAGAAACTCCTCGTTTTTTTGTAACTCGGGCTTCTGCGGACGGCGCTGCTGAAGCGTGTTGCGCTCCTGGTTCAGGATCTGATTCAGCTTGTCCTGCATCTCGTCCAAGGACGAGTCCAGATTGGCCTGGCGGTAGCGCTCGCGCATCTGCTCACGCAGGTCGCGGACCAGGTCGTCCAAGCCCTTGAGCTTTTCGTCGTTCTCGCCCTCCACGCCCTGGCGCATGAGTTTGTCCATGGCCTGGCGCATGTCGTCGGTGGCCGACAGATGGTCGGCCAACTCCTGGAAGACCTTGTCGGCAGACAGCTGGACCCGCTGACTCCCGTCCCAGGCGGTATAGCGTATGGTGATCATGCCGTGAGCCTGTGCTGGGCCTAGCCACAAGGTCGGGAGAATCCCGGACCTGAGGGGCGGCTAGGCCCGATAGGTAGCGCGCCCGCCTTCGCTCTCTTTATTGAGTTTCTGGTGCAGATGGAGGCCTTCGAGGATGAACTCGGTCGCCGCCGCAATCAGACTCGGTTGCGAATCCACCCCCAGGATTTTGAGACCATCGGCCAGCCCGGTGATCGTGTGTTGACTTTCCACATAGTCCTCGGCCGCCATGCCATCCGAAATCTCGACGCCCCAACCATTCTTGAAATGGTCCACGACCGGGGCCAAGCCTTCGACGCTCAGGTGTTGATCAAACACCTTTTGCACCGCTCGGCTGATCAGCCGCTCAATGATCTCGCCGTCTTTCTTCTCCTCGCCCGAGTACTCCAGCTCAATCTTGCCGGCAGTCGAGGGATACAACGCGTGCAGATCGCTGATCCTGGGCACCACGTCCGTCTCGCCGAGGCGCACGGCGCGTTTCTCGGCGTTGCTGAGCAGACTCTCAAAATTGTTGATCGTCACCCGGACGCTGACCCCCGAGGCCTGGTTGATCTCGCTCGAATTGCGCGCCTCCATGGTCAGCTGGGCCAGAATCTCCTTCATGAACTGCGGCACCTGGAACACCCGTTCGCCGCGCGGAAAGATCGTGGCCTCTTGTTCCATGATCGAGATCTCATGGTCGAGCGAGCGCGGGTAATGGGTCCGAATCTGAACATCGAAGCGGTCTTTGAGCGGGGTGATAATCCGCCCCCGGCTGGTGTAGTCTTCCGGGTTGGCGCTGGCCACAATCATCACATCGACCGGCAGACGGATTTTGAAGCCCTTGATCTGAACGTCTTTCTCTTCCATCAGATTGAACAGACCGACCTGGACTTTTTCGGTCAGATCGGGCAGCTCATTGATGGCAAAGATACCGCGGTTGGTGCGGGGAATGAGCCCGTAGTGCACGGTCTCCTCGTTGGACAGATAGCGCCCCTCGGCAACCTTGATCGGATCAACCTCGCCGATCAAGTCGGCCACCGCCACGTCCGGGGTGGCCAGCTTTTCGGCGTAGCGTTCCTCGCGCTCCAGCCACGCGATCTCCACCTCGTCACCCCGCTCGGCCACCAGCCGCCGGCCCTGGGGCGAGATCGGAACAAAAGGGTTCTCCGGAATCTCGGCGTCCCGGATGATCGGCACGTAGGGGTCCAACAGGGAGATCAGGCCGCGAATAATCCGTGACTTGGCCTGGCCCCGTTCGCCCAGGAACACCATGTGATGGCCGGCCAGGACAGCGTTCTCGATATCCGGAATCACGCTGTCTTCATAGCCGATAATACCGGGCAGGATCTGGTCGTCCGCCGCGAGCATACGCAACAGATTGGTCCGCATCTCTTCGCGTACGGAAAGGACCTGATAGCCCGCCGTTTTCAGGTCTCCAAGCGTCCGGGCTTCCTGACGTAGGGTTTCGCTGGGATGTTGCACTGCGATCTTTACCTCTCCTCTGCGCTTTCGGTCTGGGGCTGCGGACGCAAGCCGGCGGGCGCACCGTCCGACGCCGGCACACTCGCCTGGGTCGGCGCCGTTTTATGGTCCACCCGGAGTCGGAGTTCTTTGCCGACCTTGAACAACAACACGCGCTTGGCCGCCACCGGGACAACCATACCGGTGCGCGGATTGCGCCCCTCACGAGCCGGGCGGTCCTTGATGATGAAACTTCCAAATCCCCGGATTTCGATCCGTTCGCCCTGCACTAACGCCTGCGTCATGCTATCAAACACCGCGTTGACCATGACCTCGACTTCGCGCCGTGAGAAACGGGGGTATTGCTCGGCTACTTCCTCGATGAGATCCCGCTTGGTCACCGCCCTGCCCCTCAGGCTTTCTGCCGGTCGTTCTTGTCCTCAGCCTCATCCCGGTCCAGGCGTAATTCCTCACCCAGAATATCCTCAAAGGAAAACCGCGCCTCTTCCCGTTCCCGCTGCAAATACGCCTCCATCTCGGCCCGCTCTTCGGTCCGCCGCAGGGCTTTAATGCTCAGGCCCATCTTGTGTTCCCGGGCGTCAATGTGGATGACCTCAGCCTCGACCTCGGTCCCGACGTCAAACAGCGCAGACGGTTTCTCGACCCGTTCGGTCGACAGCTGAGAGATATGGACCAGTCCCTCGACCCCGTCTTCGACTTCGACAAACACACCGAAGTCGGTCACGCTGGTGATCTTGCCGTTGATCCGACTGCCGATCGGGTGGCGCTCGGCCAAGGTCTGCCACGGATCCGCTGCGGCCTGTTTGATGCCCAGCGAGACCCGCTCGTTTGCCACGTCCACCCCAAGGATGACCGCCTCCACCTCATCGCCCTTTTTGAACAACTCTGAGGGATGTTTGATCTTTTTTGTCCAGTGCAGATCAGAAATGTGGGCCAGGCCGTCGATGCCGTCCTCAACCTCGACGAACACGCCGAAGTCAGTGATGCTCTTGACCTTGCCCGAAATATGGCTGCCGACCGGATGGTTCATCCGCACCAGCTCCCACGGATTGGGCGAAATCTGCTTGAGCCCCAGGGAGATACGCCGGTGGTCGGGGTTAATGTCCAGCACAACGACATCGACCTCATCCCCGACCGACAGCAGCTTGGAGGGATGAGTGATGCGCTTGGTCCACGACATTTCGGACACATGCAGCAAGCCCTCGACACCGCTCTCCAACTCGACAAAGGCGCCGTAATCGGCCAGGCTGACGACTTTTCCGTGCACGCGACCCTCGACCGTATAACGCTCGGCAACGGTGAGCCAGGGATCGGGAATCAGCTGCTTGAGACCCAGCGAGACCCGCTCGCGCTTGGCATCGTACTTGAGGACCACGATCTTGACGGTCTCGCCGGTCTTGACCATTTCCGACGGGTGGCCGACACGGCCCCACGACATATCGGTCACGTGCAACAGGCCGTCGATGCCACCGAGATCGACAAACGCCCCGTAGTCGGTGATATTCTTGACCGTTCCCTCCAGAATGACCCCCTCCTCAAGCAGCTTCAGCGTCTCTTCGCGCAGGGTCGCCCGTTCCTGCTCCAGAACCGTTCGGCGCGAGACCACCACATTGGCCCGTGAGCGATTAAACTTCAGGACCGCAAACTTCTCCCGACGTCCGATGAAACGATCCAGATCCCGCACCGGTCGTAAATCGACGTGTGAGCCGGGCAAAAAGGCCGAAACCCCAATATCGACCTTGAGACCGCCCTTGACCTTGCCGACGATGCTGCCCTCGATGGGCACATTATTGCTGAAGGCGTCCTCAATCTTGTGCCACACCCGAAACTCTTCGGCCTTGGCTCGAGACAGCACCACGCCTTCCTGCTCGGCGTCGGCCGAATCAAAAAAGACCTCGATCTCATCGCCCTCACTTATAGTGACTTCTCCGTCCCGCGAGCGAAACTCGGCCACGGGGATCTGTCCCTCCGACTTATAGCCGATGTCGATCGTGACCACCTCGGGTCCGATGTTCACCACCCGCCCCCGGACGACTTCGCCGGGTTTGACCGTCTGCAAGCTCTGCTCCAACAGTTGGCTGCAATCTTCAGGTCCGCCGGCCGGCCCCTCTTCCTGTCCCTCTTCCTGTCTCTCTTGGGGGGGGCTTTCCGGCTGAGCCAGGCTCTCAGTGGCGGTCTGCCCGTTTTGAGCCTGGGTTTGTTCGTGTTCGGTGTTGTGTTCCATGTGCGTGTGTACCCCCTGGGAAGCTGCCTGCTTCTCGCCTCTCCATACCCCCCTCTCCATCAGGTTGCAAGAGCCGCGCTCCGTGCTTTTTCCTTTTTGCATCGCCACTTGCACAGTTCTCTACATACGTGGCGAGCGCGTCCACCACTTCTGCCAGGCTGAGGTCGGTGGTGTCAAGAATGACGGCATCGGCGGCCGGGCGCAGCGGCGCATGGCTGCGCCCCGTGTCCCGCTCGTCCCGTTCCTGCATAGCGCGGCGCGTCAGCGCCAGAGAAGTCGGGCGGCCCGTGTGGCGGAATTCTTGATGGCGCCGCCGGCTGCGTTCTTCGGCCGAGGCATCCAGGTAGACCTTGAGATCGGCCTCGGGAAAGACCACGGTTCCAATATCCCGACCCTCGACCACCACCCCTCCGCCGCAGCCCAACTCGCGCTGGACCGTCAGCAAACGCGCACGCACGAGCGGCTGGGCCGATACCCGAGAGGCCATCTGACTCACCTCGGGACGCCGAATCCGCTCGGTCACATCCCGCTGTCCCACAAACAGACGCTGGCCACCCGACCCCGGCTCAAAGCGAACATCAAGCGCCTCGCACACCGGTCCCAGGGCC
Organism: Candidatus Binatota bacterium; assembly: GCA_011523315.1. Lineage (GTDB taxonomy): Bacteria > Desulfobacterota > Binatia > Bin18 > Bin18 > JAAXHF01. The sequence goes on along the minus strand of WTHE01000611.1, from coordinate 1,567 downwards.
GTCGCGTCCTCGGGGTCGAGCCCTTGCTCCCAGACCAGCAGGCCGACCGCCCGATACAGCGCTCCGGTATCAACATAGCGATAGCCCAGACGCTCGGCCAACAGGCGGCTGGCCGAGCTTTTGCCGGCTCCGGCCGGACCGTCGAGGGCGATGATCAGATCTTTTTTCATAGCCTTACCGGACGGCCCGGATATCAACACCGCTCAGTTCTTGCAACACCCGGTAGAAGCCCGGGAAGGAAATATCGACGCAGCTGGCCTGATCCAGGGCGAGCGGCCCGGCCGCCCGCAGACCGGCCACACTGAGCGCCATGGCGATGCGGTGGTCGCCCCCGCTGGAGACGCGGGCGGCTCGAAACGGCTGGGCCGATCCGGCCCGACCCTCAATGACCAGCCCATCCGGCAGCTCGGTCACCCCAACGCCCAGGGCGTGGAGCGCGCCGGCAAGCATCTGGAGCCGGTCGCTCTCCTTGACCCGCAGCTCCTGAGCGCCGCGAATCACGGTCGTGCCCTCGGCACAGGCCGCAGCGACCGCAATGATCGGAAACTCGTCAATGGCCCGGACGACCAGATCGCCGTCAATCCGGGTGCCGCGCAGCCGACTGGCGTGGACCACCACATCGCCCACCGGCTCACCCCCCACCTCGCGCGCGTTTTCGATGCGCAGCGCCGCGCCCATGGCTTGAAAAATATCAAGCACCCCGGTCCGGGTCGGATTGACCCCAACGCCGCACACGCGCAGGGCGGAGTGTGGCACGATCAGTCCCGCCCCAATGAAGAAAGCCGCCGACGACAGGTCGCCGGGCACCTCAAGCTCGCAGCCGTGCAGCCGCTGTCGGCCGGCGACCGAGACCGTTGTGTCCCGCACCTCGACCCGGCCGCCAAACGCTCCGAGCAAGCGCTCGGTATGATCGCGGGAACGGACCGGCTCCCAGACCTGAGTTGTGCCTTGCGCCTGGAGACCGGCCAACAGAATGGCTGACTTGACCTGGGCGCTGGCCACCGGGCTGCGGTAGTCTATCGAGCGCAGCGTCTGAGCCGGGCCGAGGCCGTGGATGTGCAGGGGCAGACGGTTTGTGCCGTCCTCACCCGTGATCCTGGCACCCATCTGGCACAGCGGATCGATCACCCGACTCATTGGCCGGCGACGAAGCGACGCATCACCGTCAAGCCGGGAGGCAAAACTCCGGCCCGACAAGACGCCACACAACAGGCGGGTAGTCGTCCCCGAATTGCCGCAGGCGAGGGGCTTTGAGGGCGCCCGCAATCCGTCCCAACCCCGACCCGTGACAAGCGCCTCGGTGCCGTCATGCGCAATCTCGACCCCCAGTTCCTGGAAAGCGCCGATTGTGCTGCGGTTATCCCCGCCCAGAGAACAGTTACGGATGCGGCTCTGGCCATGGGCGACGGCAGCCAGGATGACCGCCCGATGCTGATTCGCTTTGTGCCGGGCAAGGTTGTGTTCGCGTTCAGGTCCGGCGGAGCCGGGAAGGGCGGCCGAGGCGGGTCGATTGAGAAAACGGCGGGTAATGAGGCTCCCCGAGGCCGCGCCGGCGGTTGCGTTCGGT
>WTHE01000546.1 GCA_011523315.1 Candidatus Binatota bacterium | reverse complement strand
GGCGTGAGCGGCTCGATTTCTTGCGCTACATGCCGCCGTTTGCCCCGACCAGGAAGGACGAACACACCCAAGCTGGGGCCATGGAACTCAGCAGCCTCAGCAAAGACAGCGTCCAGAGCGTCAACCGGGGCGGGTACTTCAACGATATCAACGCCGGCAAAAAGGGCCTGAGCCTGAACATGGGGCATCCCAAGGGGCGCGAGCTGTTCAAGCGCATCGTGGCCGTCAGCGATGTGGTCGTCGAAGCTTTTACGGCCGAAACCATGCGCAAATGGGGACTCGGTTACGAGCAGCTGAAAGAGATCAAGCCGGATATCATCTACATCCAGCAGCCGGGCTGGGGCTATAAGGGCCCCTACGTCAAATTTGCCTCCTACGGTCCGATTGCCCAGGCCGTCAGCGGGCTGACCGAACAGTCGGGGCTGCCGTCCCCGCACCCGCCTGCGGGCTGGGGCTATTCGTACATGGACTGGAGCGGCGCCTACTACTGTGCGCTGACCATGCTGTGTGCGATTTACTACAAGAAGCGGACCGGTAAGGGCCAGTATATCGACTGCTCCCAGGTCGAGCCGGGCATCTATATGACCGGAACGGCCCTGCTCGACGCGCTGATCAACAAACGCCCGTCGCAGCGCACCGGCAACCGCTCGCCCAACACCCCGGCGGCCCCGCACGGCGCCTACCGCTGTCGGGGAGACGACCGCTGGATAGCCATCGCCGTCACCAACGAGGGCGAGTGGCGCGCCTTGGTGCGGGCGATGGGTCAGCCGGACTGGACCCGGGACGCCCGTTTCGGCTCCCTGGCCGCCCGGATCATCAACCAGGATGATCTCGACCGGCTGGTGACGGACTGGACCGCAGACAAAGACCCGTTTGCCCTACAGCAGGACTTGCAGCGGGCCGGCGTGCCGGCAGGGGTATGCCAGACCGCCCAGGACCGGATTGAACGCGACCCGCAACTGCGGCATCTCAAGTGGCTCATTCCACTGCCGCATAGCGAGATTGGAACCTGGCCGGTCAAAGATGTGCCGTTCCACTTTACGACGGCGACGGTCAACCAGGGCGGCCCGACCGAACGGGGGGCGCCGTGTTACGGTGAAGACAGCGACTATGTGTATGGCGAGCTGCTCCAGCTGAGCCAGGCGGAACGCGATGCGCTGGTCAAAGAAGGTGTGATTTAGCAAAAGGAGGGGTCCGCATGTCGTACGATCTGCTGATTAAAAATGGAACCGTGGTCGATGGGACCGGGGCCGAGCGCTATCAGGCCGATGTGGCTGTGGCCGACGGCAAGATTGCCGCCATCGGCAAAATTCGTGACGGAGCGAAAAAGGTCATTGACGCCGCCGACCTGATTGTGGCGCCGGGCTTTGTCGATCCCCACACCCACTATGACGCCCAGATCTGCTGGGACCCGCTGATCACCTCGTCGTCGTGGCACGGGGTGACGAGCCTGGTGATGGGCAACTGTGGGGTGGGGCTGGCGCCGTGCAGGCCGGAGAACCAGGAGATTGCAGCCTGGGATCTGGTCAACGTGGAGGCGATTCCGTTTGAGGTGCTGGGCAAGGGGGTGACCTGGGACTGGACAACCTTCCCCGAGTATATGGATGCGGCGGCCAAGCGTGGGGCTGGCATCAACCTGGGCTTCATGGCTCCGCTGACGCCCTTCCGTCACTGGGTGATGGGCGAGGAGTCGATGGAGCGGTCGGCCACACCGGAGGAGCGGGCCCAAATCAAAGCCATGATTAAAGAAGCCGTGGCCGCCGGGGCGTTTGGCTTTTCGACGACCAACGTGGCCCAGCACATCGGCTACAAGGGCCGGCCGATTGCGTGTCGGCAGGCCGACTGGGACGAACTCAAGGCGTATGCCAACGCCTTGCAGGAGTTGGGCAAGGGCTCGATTGAGCTGGCCCTGACCAACGAAGCCGCCATTGTTGATGAGGTCGAGTACGCGCTGCTGGACATGCTGGTGACGGAGAGTCAGCGGCCGGTGACGTGGCTGGCGTTGCTCAACCGGGACGACAAGCCGGAGGCGGCGATGAGCACGCTACGGGCGGTGGAGCCGCTGTTCAAGAAGGGGGCGATTCCGCAGGTAACGTGTCGGCCGTTGATCATTCAGATCGACCTGCGCAAGCCGTTTATTTTTGCCAACCTGCCGTGCTGGAAGCCGGCGTTCGACCGGCCGGTGGAAGAGCAGATGCGTTTCTACCGGGACGAGAAGTTCCGAGCCGAGTTTCGCAAGGAGATGGAGGCGCCCAAGGTGTTCCTGGGCAAATGGGAGCGGGTGGTCATCCATCAGGTCGGCAACCCGGCGCTGGAGCCGCTGATCGGCAAGACCGTGGCTGAGGTCGCCCAGCAGCGTGGCAAGGACGGCATCGACACCTTCCTGGATCTGTGTATCGAGGATAATCTGCAACTCGAATACACCTATGAGATATTCAACGCCGACGAGAACCGGATTCCCGAGCTGATCACCCATGACCAGGTGATGATCGGTCTGTCCGACGGCGGGGCGCACGTCGATATGCTGTGCGACGCCGGCTACTGCACCTATCTGCTCGGCACCTGGGTGCGTGAGCGTCAGGCCATGAGCCTGGAGCGCGCCGTCAAACGGATCACCTCCGAGCCGGCGGCCTTCTACGGCATGACCCAACGGGGCAGGATCCAGCAGGGGTTGGCCGCCGACCTGGCGATTTTCGATCTGAACACGGTCGGCTCGAAGAAGCGCGGCGAGATGCGCACTGACCTGCCCGGCGGCGGGCGGCGTCTGGTCATGCCGGCCGAGGGTGTACAGCATACCGTGGTGAATGGGACGGTGTTGTACGAAAACAAGCAGCACACCGGCGCACTGCCCGGTCAGGTGTTGCGTTCGGGCCAAGCCTAGGAGCCGTTGGCGTCACACCGACAGAGCCTGCGGTGTGGCGTTTCTTTTCACTTTTTATCTCTGCAAGGAGGACGCTGAATGTCGTACGATCTACTCATTAAAAACGGGACCGTGGTCGACGGGACCGGGGCCCCGAGCTATCGGGCCGATGTGGCCGTGGCCGACGGCAAAATTGCCGCCATCGGCAAGATTACGGACGGGGCAAAGAAGACCCTTGATGCCGCCGACCTGATTGTGGCGCCGGGCTTTGTCGATCCCCACACCCATTATGACGCCCAGATCTGCTGGGACCCGCTGATCACCTCGTCGTCGTGGCACGGGG
>WTHE01000252.1 GCA_011523315.1 Candidatus Binatota bacterium | reverse complement strand
TTGAACGCCAGGGCGAGGCCATGACCCAAGCCTTCATGCAGCAGGGCCAGGCGCTCGAACGCCAGGGCGAAGTGTTAGCCGAGCTGTTGCGGCGCACGGCGTAAGCCGGCGCTCGTCCTCCCCCGCGCGCTGAACAATCTTTGGCCGCGCAGCCGTTTCACCTACGACCCAGAATATTGCGGCGCGCCTCCCGTTTGCGTTCCTCCTGCTTCTCCCAGTCTCTGACGCGCTGCCCTCAACTCCGGACGGTATGTCAACGTCGCCGGAGGGCTCCGGGACTGAACCGCTCCTGCCGACGCGCGTCCTTGCATTTCTTTCCCCTGGCGGCCAGAATGCCCGGTCAAGCGACTGAGGGCTTGCCTGGGAAGGACAGCTGTATGAATGCGAGTACGATCAAAGGGAATCGTGATAACAGATCAGCATGGAATGAGGTCACGATTCCCTTTGTTGAGCGTCTGGGCGAGATGGTGGGTGCCGACGGCGTGGTGGTCAACGCGCGAGCCTTGGCGACCTATGAGTGTGACGGCTATACCCTGGAGAAGTCGGTTCCCGAGGTGGTCGTGCTGCCGCGCTCGACCCAGGAGACGGCTGCCGTCGTCAGCTTCCTGCACAAGGAGAACATCGCCTTCGTGCCACGCGGGGCGGGGACCGGTTTGAGCGGGGGCTGTCTGCCGGTTGAGGCGCCGGTCATGATCGGCACCAGCCGTCTGAACACCATCAAGCACATCGACCTGACCAACCGCTATGTTGTCGCCGAGGCCGGGGTGGTCAACCTGTGGGTCAGCAATGCCGTCAAAAACGACGGCCTGCACTACGCACCCGATCCGTCCAGCCAGCAGGCGTGTACCATCGGCGGCAATGTCGCCGAGAACTCGGGCGGACCCCATACCCTGAAATATGGGGTGACGACCAACCACGTCCTGGGCCTTGAGTTGGTGCTGCCGGACGGGGAGGTGGTGACGCTTGGCGGAGCGGTCGAAGACGTGCCGGGCTACGATCTGCGCGGCGTGACCATTGGCGCCGAGGGGACCTTCGGTCTGGTGACCGAGGCGACGCTGCGCCTGACCCGCCAACCCCAGGCCTACCGCACCTTCCTGGGCGTATTTGAGTCGGTCCATCAGGCGACCCAGACCGTATCCGACATCATTGCCGCAGGGGTCGTACCGGCGGCGCTGGAAATGATGGACCGGCTTATCATTCAGGCCGTTGAAGCCGCCTTTCACTTTGGTTTTCCGACTGATGCCGGGGCGGTGCTGATTATTGAGCTGGACGGTCTGGAGGCCGGCCTTGAGCCCCAGACGCGCAAGATTCTCGACATCTGCCAGCACAACAGCGCCCGCGAAGTCCGGGTGGCTGCCGATGATGCCGAGCGCACGGCGCTGTGGACGAGCCGTAAGCGGGCGTTTGGCGCGGTGGGCCGCCTGGCCCCGAATTACTGTACCCAGGACGGCGTAGTGCCGCGTACCAAGGTGGCGGATATCCTGCGCACGATTGCCGCAGTAGCCGAAAAGTACAACCTGCGTATTGCCAATGTCTTTCACGCCGGAGACGGTAACATCCATCCCATTCTGATGTACGACGAGCGCAACCCGGGCGAGGCCGAGCGGGTGGTCCAGGCCGGCCAGGAGATCCTCAAGGCGTGTGTCGATCTGGGCGGCAGCCTGACCGGCGAGCACGGCATCGGCGTTGAGAAGCGCGGCCAGATGCCGCTGATCTTCAGTCCCGAAGACCTGCTGTGCATGACCGAGTTGCGGGCGGTGTTCAACCCCGACAACCGGTGTAATCCGCACAAAATCATTCCTACACCCGGGACGGGCTGTATTGACGTGCGGGCGCCGCGTCGCCAAGTCCCACTGTAAAGAGATCAATAAGGAGATCACGCTTGCCTTTGACGGACAGGGCGCGGTTTGCGATTGACGGCACGGAGCCGCACGAGGTGGTGTCTGCGACCTCGTTTGAACAGGTATCAGACACCCTGCGTCGCGCCGGCGAGCACAAACTCGCGGTCGCCCCGGTCGGCCTCGGCGCGTTTTTGCACCTGGGCGGTCGGCCTCGCCGCTACGATGTGGCGCTGTGTCTGGACCGGCTGAACAGCCTGGTCGATTACCAACCGACCGATATGACGGTCACGGTCGAGGCCGGCATGCCGGTGTCGCAGCTCCAGGCCGTCCTGGGCGAGAACGGTCAGTGGCTGCCGCTCGACCCGCCCAGCCCGGACCGGGTCACGGTCGGCGGCCTGATCGCCACCAATCTGAACGGCCCGGCGCGTCTGTCACAGGGCACGGTCCGCGACTTTCTGATCGGTCTGCGCGTTATCCGGCCGGATGGTTCCGTCGTCAAAGGCGGCGGGCGGGTGGTCAAAAACGTGGCCGGCTATGATGTGGCCAAACTCTACTGCGGGTCGTTTGGGACCCTGGGGGTGATTGCTGAGGCGACCTTCAAGATCCGTCCCCGGCCCGAGGCCCAGGCCGTGCTGATGCTGCATTTCCCCTCGGCCGATCAGGCCATGCAGTTCGCCCTGCACCAGATCGCCGCGCTGCAGCCCTTCTCTTTGGAGCTGAGCAACTGCGATCCCGTACACCCGGCCGACGCCATCGGCTTTCGACTGATTGTTGGCCTGGCCGGTGTGGCTCAGGAAGTGGACTATCAACGCCGACGCCTGAGCGAGTTGGCCGGCCAGGCCGGGTGTCGCCTCGAATACCTCGAAGGCCAGGCTGCCCACGCGCTGAGCCTCGCCCTGCGTGACTTTCCGGTCAGCGGCCCGGCCGGCAGCGTGGACAATACTGACCCGCTGAGCAAATCGCCCACGCTGTTGCGGTGCAAGACCAGTCTGCTGCCGGACCGGGTGGCCGAGTTCTGTGCCCGGGTCGAGGAAGAGGTCGGCCTGCGCGGCCTGACTGTTCAGTTTCAGGCTCGGGCCGGGAATGGCATTGTGTACAGCCGCTTTGCGCTCCCGGACGGCGCCCCGCCCGACCAGTTCGTCTCCCTGCTCGACTGGCTGCGTATCCTGGTCAAAAAAATGGACGGCTATATCGTCGTCGAACAGATTGACCCCGCCCTCAAGGACCGGCTTGATGTGTGGGGGCCGAGCGGCGGCGCTTTCGCGCTGATGAAAAAGCTCAAAGACAGCTTCGATCCTCAGCAGGTGCTGAACCCCGGCCGCTTTGTCGGAGGAATATAGGCCGCGTATGCCAGCCAATGAATTTGTTGACCACGAGAAGTTCTTCGACTGCGTGCACTGCGGGTTATGCCTGCCGTTTTGCCCGACCTATGCGGAGTTGGGAACCGAGATGGACTCGCCGCGGGGCCGGATTCTGACCCTGCGGGCGCTGCAAGAGGGCCGTTTCGATCTGGACCCGGAAGTCGTGCGCCACCTCGACCTGTGCCTGGGCTGTCGGGCGTGCGAGACAGCCTGTCCGTCCGGGGTCCAGTATGGGGCGCTGATCGAAGGCGCCCGGCCGTATATCGAGCAGCACTACGCCCGGCCGCTGCACGAACGCCTGGTCCGTCGGGCTATTGACGCGATCTTCCCCAACCCGGTCGGCGTGCGCCTGTTTGCCTGGCTGCTCAAGCTCGGCGCCCTGTTGGGGCTCGGCCGTCTGGCTCGGGTCGCCTGGCTGCCCGCCCGTCTGCGGGTGCAGTTTGGCCTCATTCCTGACCGGGACCGGCTGTCCTCGGTGGTTCTGCACGAGCGCTACACCCCGGTCGGGGACCGGCGTTACCGGGTGGCCATGCTGTCCGGCTGTGTCATGCCCGAGCTGTTTGGGGCGACCAATCAGGCCACCGTCAAAGTGCTGCGCCATAACGGCTGCGAGGTGCTGGTGCCCAAAAGCCAGGCCTGCTGCGGAGCCTTGTTGCTGCACAACGGTAATAGATACGAGGCCCTGGCCCTGGCACGGCGCAATATCGAGGTCTTCAGCGAGCTTGACATCGACGCCCTGATCATCAATGCGTCCGGCTGCGGGGCAATGATGAAGGAGTATGGCGAGCTGTTGAAGGACGATCCGGTGTACCGTGAGCGGGCCGAGCAGCTGGCGGCCAAGATGAAAGACGTGTCGGAGTTCCTGGCCGAGATCGAGCCGGCCACGCCGACCAGGCCCCTGAACAAAACGGTCGCCTATCACGACGCCTGTCACCTGGCCCACGGCCAGCAGGTACGCGCCCAACCGCGCGCCCTGCTGGCAAGGATTCCGGGCCTGCGGCTCACCGAACTGCCCGAGTCGGACTGGTGTTGCGGCAGCGCCGGCACGTATAACATTACCGAGCCCGAGATGGCCGAGCGGCTCATGCAGCGCAAAATCGACAACATCCAGCGCACCGAAGCCGAGACCGTGGTGATGGGCAACCCCGGCTGCCTGATGCAGATTCGGGCCGGCTTGCAGCAACGCGGCCTGGCGGTTGACGCCGTGCATACGGTCGATCTGTTGGCCGAGGCCTACGAAGACGAATAGACCACGATTTGCAGGAGGGAATATGGCAGACGAGCATGACACGGCAGGGGCTGAGGTCGCTCTCGACCCCGAGCTGCCCATCTGTGACCCGCACCATCATCTGTGGGATCATCCCGGCAACCGCTATCTGCTTGACGAGTTGTTGCACGACACCGACAGCGGTCACACGGTCGTGCAGACCGTCTTTGTCGAGTGTCTGTCGATGTACCGCAAAGACGGTCCGCCCGAGCTGAAACCCGTCGGTGAGACCGAGTTTGTCCAGGGCATCGCCGCCCAGAGCGCCAGCGGCAACTATGGACCGATGGCCGCGTGCAGCGGGATTGTTGGCTTTGCCGATCTCTCTTTGGGCGACGGGGTGCAGGCGGTTCTTGAGGCGCACCTGGCGGCCAGCCCCAACCGCTTCCGGGGGATTCGTCATGCGGCCAGCTGGCACGCCAGCCCCGACATTCGGAACGCCCACACGGGCGCGCCCAAAGGGCTGATGCTGGAAACCACGTTTCGCACTGGGCTGGCCTGTCTGCACCGGCTGGGCCTGAGCCTTGACGCCTGGCTGTACCACACCCAGCTCATGGAGTTGGTGGACTTGGCGCGGGCTTGCCCGGACGGCACGATCATTCTCGACCATGTCGGCGGGCCGCTTGGCATTGGTCCGTACGAAGGGCAGCGCGACGCCGTCTTTCAGGACTGGAAACGGGGTATGGCGGAGCTGGCGACCTGCCCCAATGTCGTGGTAAAACTCGGTGGCCTGACCATGCCGATGAGCGGCTTTGGCTGGCATAAACACGACACCCCGCCGACCTCGGCTCAGTTGGCCCAGGCCCTCGGCCCCTACTACCTGTTCTGCATCGAGCAGTTCGGGGTCGGGCGGTGCATGTTTGAGAGCAACTTCCCGGTCGATAAAACGTCATGTTCCTACGTCGTGCTGTGGAATGCGTTCAAACGCATCACCCACGACTTCTCGGCCGACGAACGGCTGGGCCTGTTCCATGACACGGCCGCCCGGGCGTATCGGCTGAAAACCCATGACGCCTTGGGAATCTAGCCCAGGCCCGAATCCTCAAAGCCTGTCCTCAAAATTTGGTACTAATCAGAAGAGAATTAGTATTTTGGCATGGCCGGCAAGGTTGTAATACTAATTTGACATTCATTAGTAGAAAATTAGTATTCAGGCTGTGGCTATGAAAATCCCCGAATGCCCTCCAAGCTTGTCCGATATTCTTGCGGGGTTGAAGAACCCTGATCGCATGCGACGATTCGCGGAAATCCTTGCCCGAGGGATTGTCGGCCCCGCCCCGGACGGTAAATATCGACACTGGGCGACACTGAAACATCTCACGCCTCCCGGAGATCTTACGCCACAGGAATTTTGGGCTGGTGTAAAGTTTGCCCGTTCTCAGATCAGACGAGAAGTCCCTCTCAGGACGCCAGACGGTCATCCTTTCTGCTACATGCTGGCCGACCCGGTCCTTGAGAAGTTGCACGCCATAGACCGCGATGCGAGCGGACACATCTCCACCAGCGAACAGATAACCAATCCTGCTACAAAAGAGCGCTATGTCCAGCGTTCGCTTGTTGAAGAAGCCATCACCTCAAGTCAGCTTGAAGGCGCTTCGACGACACGGGAAGTGGCGAAGGCCATGATTCGCTCTGGTCGAGAGCCTGTGGACCGTAGCGAACGGATGATCTTGAACAATTACCGCGCAATTCAGCTCATCAGCCGATCGAAAAACGAACCATTGACTCCTGAGTTGGTCTTTGCTCTGCACCGAACGATTACTGAGGGGACCCTGCCTGAAGGGGCTGAGCGGAACTATGTGAGGACTCCGGACGACAACATCAAAGTTTATGACGACCGTGATGACACTGTCTTACATGTGCCACCGCCTGCCGACCAGCTATCGCAGCGCATGGATTTGCTGTGTCAATTTGCCAATGAAGAGCAAACCGGAGCCTTTTTGCCTCCGGTTCTCAAGGCGATTATCCTGCATTTCTGGCTTGCCTACGACCATCCCTTCATTGACGGGAATGGTCGCACCGCGCGCGCATTATTCTATTGGTCAGTTCTGTCGCAGGGATTCTGGCTGTTCGAGTTTGTCTCCATATCCAGCATTATCCACAAGGCTCCGATACGCTATGCTCGCTCATTCCTGTATACCGAGACGGATGAGAACGATCTGACCTACTTTATCCTTTTTCAGCTGACCGTTATTCGGCGGGGAATCACAGAGTTGCATGCCTACCTGGACAGGAAAACGCGAGAAATCCAGAACACTGAAAGACTGCTCAGATCGTCGGTCTTCAACCATAGGCAGGTCGCTCTCCTGGGACATGCGCTCCGTCACCCAGGCATGGAGTATACCATCGAGTCCCACAGAAGTAGCCACGGAATCAGCTATCAGACCGCCAGAACCGACCTGCTGGATCTCGCCCAGAACCGGCTCGTGATACAAACAAAGCGCGGGAAAACCTTCCTGTTTCGCGTACCTCCAGACATTTCGGACAGACTGGCCGGCCTGCCATAGTGGCTGTGACACTCCCCCGACAGTCTGGACAATGAGAAATGCCCCCGGCGCGATTCGAACGCACGACCCTCGGATTAGGAATCCGATGCTCTATCCGGCTGAGCTACGGGGGCTCAGGGCGGGACAGGGGGAGCTTACCAGACCCACCGACCGTCCGGCAATCCTGATGCTGCGGACGACCTCAGCTCTTGCACTGGGAGGGAAAAAAAGCGTATCGTAGCCCTGGCGAGGAGGAATCCGACCACCCCTGCGGGGGGCGGAGCAGGTTCAGACAAACAGGAAACACAACCTACATACATAAAGGAGGGTCTCGTATGGCAGACTACAGTGTTATTTCCGCGGATTCGCATTTTGTCGAACCGCCCAGCATGTGGAAGGAACGCCTGGACAAGAAGTTCCGGGATAAGGCGCCCCACACCGTCAAAGACCTGAACGGCAAAGCGGGCGAGTATTTTGTGTGCGAAAACATCTCGCCCTTCCCGGTCGCCGCCTTCTTTGGCGCTGGCGTGCCGTCGGCCGACCTGCCCGAGCACAATAAAAAAGGCATGGATCAGGCGCCGGCCTCGGTCTGGGACCCGGCCGCCCGGATTAAGGATCAGGACCGGGACGGCGTGATCGCCGAGGCGATCTACACCTCGATGGGCATGCCGCTGTACATGCTCGACGATGTCGAGCTGCGGGCCGCCTGTTTCTCGGCCTATAACGACTGGGCCGCCGAATATTGCAGCCACGATCCCAAACGCCTCCTGCCGCTGGGTCTGATTACGCTTGAAGACATTCAGGCCGGCACCAAAGAGCTTGAACGCTGCGCCAAAAAAGGTATCCGGGGCGCCATGATCTGGGCCGAGCCGCCGGGCGACCACCCCTATAGCGATCCCATCTACGATCCGTTCTGGGCTGCGGCGTCTGATCTCAACATGCCCCTGTCGCTGCATATCCTGACCGGCCGCAAGGGCACCGGCATCGACTTCTTCAGCAAGAACCTGGCGCTGCAAGCGACCACCCTGTACCACGAGGTCGAGCGCTCGCTGGCCGTGTTCGTGCTCGGCGGCGTGCTGGAGCGTTTTCCGAACCTGAAGGTCGTCTCGGCCGAGAACGATGTGGCCTGGGTGCCGTACTTCATGTGGCGGATGGATCTGATCCATGGTCGCCTGGGTTCGATGGGCACGCCCGCAGAGCTGAGCATGAAGCCCAGCGACTACGTCAAACGCCAGGTCTACGCCACCTTCATCAACGAACCGCTGTTCATCCGCACCCTCGACCTGTACGGCCCGGACAACGCGATGTGGTCCTCGGACTACCCGCATACCGCCGCCACCTGGCCGCGCTCGCAAGACTTCATTAACAAAACGTTCAGTGAGCTTGACGAGACCGCCCGGCGCAAGATCGTGCACGACACCGCAGCCAAGCTGTACAACATCGAACTCTGATCCACCCTCATAGCGCAACACGAACCGGGGAATCGGGGAGGTCGGCCTCTTCGATTCCCCGGTCTTTTTTCAGGAGGGATACCGATGGCCGCGCAGGAGATGATGATATCGGCCGATTCGCACGTCATTGAGCCGCGCAATCTGTGGGTTGAGCGGATGCAGCAATCCTTTCGTGACCGGGCTCCGCGGGTTGAGACCAATCCGGGCAAGCTGAGCGGAGAGTGGTTCATGTGTGAGGGGCTGGAACCGCGTCCGGCCTCGCTGGCCTTTGCTGCGGGCAAAGACCCGAGCGAGTACAACGAGTTCCAGAAGGCTACCAACTACGACGACGGCATTGCCGGCGGCTGGGACGCCGCCCCCCGGCTCAAAGATATGGCGCTCGACGGGGTCGAGGCGGAGGTCATCTATACGACCTTGGGCTTCCGCCTGTTCGGCCTGCTCGACGAGCCCTTTCAGCGGGAATTGTTCCGCGTGTACAACGACTGGCTGGCCGAGCTGTGCCGCTATGCGCCCACACAGCTCCTCGGGCTGGCGATGATTCCGCTGCTCGACATCGAGCGCGGTATCGAGGAGTTACGGCGGTGTGCCAAGCTCGGGCTGCGGGGCGCGCTGATCATGTGCTCGCCGCCCGAAGGCCAGACCTATGCGGATGCCAGCTACGATCCGTTCTGGGCTGAAGCCCAGGCGCTGGACATGCCGCTCAGTCTGCACCTGGGTACGGGCCACGGCAAAGAGAGCCGCTACGACGCCAACCTGTTCCTACGCGCGATGAGTATCCCCCACGAGGTGCAGCGGACCTTTGCCGCGCTGGTGTTTGGCGGCGTTCTGGAGCGCTTTCCCGATCTCAAGCTGGTGTCGGCCGAAAACGATATTGGCTGGCTGCCGCACTTCCTGGCCCGCGCCGACCTGACCCACCATAAGCTGGGTTCCCTCAAGCTGGGCGCCTGGAGCGGCGCCACGCTCTCCCTGCTGCCCAGCGAGTACTTCCGCCGCCAGGTTTACGCCACCTTCATTGACGACGAGGTCGGCGTGCGCAACGCCGACCTGTTTGGCACCGATAACTATATGTGGTCCAGCGACTACCCGCATCTGATGGCGACCTGGCCGCGCTCGCGCGAGGCCGTGGACCGCAACTTCCAGGGTGTCGGTGACGATGTGCGGCGCAAAATCGTGCGCGAGAACGTCGCCCGGCTGTACCACATCGACCTGAACTGACGCGGCCGGGACCGAGGCGAGGGCCGTCGCCCCGGAAGCCGCATGGACTGGAGCGGGTGTCTCTACCCGCTCCTCCACCCAGCCAGATTCCGTTCTCATGAAGACGTTTTATGCGGCGTTCTGCGTTCTCGGCATAGTCGTGCCGTTCTGGCATGGCTGATGGACAACGGCCTCGACCTGCCGCTTCTGATCAGGCAAGCCGCCCAGCTCAGAGTTGGCGCCTTTGCCTGGCTGGATGTTCTCGTCTCCGCTCTCGTTCTGGTGGGCTTTATGATCGCTGAAGGCCGCCGACTCCAGCTCTGATACGTCTGGCTGCCGGTCGTGGGAACGTGTACGGTGGGCGTATCCTTGGGCTTACCCCTCTTTCTGCTGCTGCGGGAAATCCGGCTTGAACAACACATGGAGAAACGACGATGACACCAGAGGAACAGCGCAATATCGACCTTGCCAAGCTGTGGGAAGAAACCTATAACACCGACATCCGACGTCTTGTGTCTGACTGCTACGCGGCCGATTGCACGGTCAACGACGTCTTTGTTCGCGGCCACGCCCAGTTGCTCCAGATTGAGCAAGACGTAGTGGAAGCAGCCCCAAAACGTCGGATGCGGGTTGACCGGCGACACGCGACCGGAAGCGTTGTGGTTGTTGAGGCCGTGCTGCTCGACCCGGACCGGGGCGAAGACTGGCAGCTGCCCTTTTGCGCCGTGCTCACCTGTCGCGACGGGAAAATCGTGACCGACCGGACCTATACCGAGTTCAGCAAATGGCCGGGACTCTAGGCGACCCGCGCCTTGTTATTGTCCGGCCGGCTTCGTAAGATGCCCGCATTACGGCCCTCTCTCGGAAGGCCGACAGGAGACATTGCCCATGACCGCCCGCCCGGCCTGGCTGTCGTTCGGTTCATCCGTGCAGCCATCCGATTCTCTGCTGGTTGAGTTCCACCAGCCGCTGCATTTTGTCCTCCTCGACGGCGAGTCGGGCCTGCCTGCGGTTCGGGTACTGCCCGACCCGGACGGTGAGAGCGGGCCGGCCGAGCCGAGCGCCGATGAGTTGGCCTATATCGAAAAGCTCCGGCGTCTGGTGGCCGACAAGCAGGCCAGCGGCAAATTTGAACGGCCGGCCGACTATCAGCCGCCCCCGGTCGGGACCATGCCGTCGGGTCGGGTGTGCGATCTGTGCCAGCTGGCCCACTACACCCCCTGGTATGCCGAGTTTCATCGACCGCTGAAGTTCACCATTCTCGACTGTGACGCCTGTGAGGTGCCGATTGCGGTCCTGGCCGAACACCGGGTGGAACTTACGCCGGACGAGGTCAGCTTCATGGAACAGGCGCTCAATCTGGTCGCCGAGCAGAAATACACCGGCCGGTTTCCCAAATGGACCTTTGATCACACCATGCGTCAAATCCCGGACCACTATCATTTCCACGTGCGTCCGCTGCTGTGGTGAGGCGCGGTCCGCTCTCACATGCCATCATCACGCGCTCTTCCCGATCCGCTGCCCGAGGGACACATGCAGGCCATGATGCTGCTGGGTCCGGGCCGGATGGCTTTTCAGCCCACCGCTATCCCCGAGCCGGGAGAGGACGACATTGTGCTCAAGATCGGTGCCGCGCTGACCTGCGGTACCGACCTCAAGGCGTTTCGGCGTGGGCATCCCAAGTGGCCGCCGCCGGTGCGCTTCGGCCACGAGTATGCGGGCACGGTCGCCGCGCGCGGCAGCCGTGTACAGTCCGTCCGTGAGGGCGACGCGGTGATGGTCGCCCCAACCGGTCCCTGTGGCCAGTGTTTTTACTGTCAGCGCGCACAGGAAAACCTGTGCGTGTCGCTCATGGAGACGATGGTGCTGGGCGGCTACGCCGAATATGTGCGGATTCCGGCCCGGGTCCATCGCGTCAATCTTTTCCCCAAGCCCGACCGGCTGTCTTTTGCCGAGGCGTGTCTGCTGGAGCCCGTGTCATGTGTGATGTTTGGTCTGGAACCCGTGACGCTGCGACCGGACGATACTGCGCTCATCATTGGCGCCGGGGCTTTTGGTCTCCTGCACCTGACGGTCCTGCGTCTGCTGGGAGTCGAGCGGGTGTATGTGGTGGCCCGCAACCCATACCGGGCCGAGGTTGCCCGCCGACTCGGGGCGAGCGGGATTATCGCCCGTTCGGCCGAAGACGCCCGCGACGAGGTGCTGGACCTCACCCAGGGTCGGGGGGCCGACCTGGTGGTTGAGTGCACAGCCCAGCCTCCGGTGTGGCAGGAGTCGGTTTTTTGGCCCCGGCCGGGCGGCCAGCTGGTGCTTTTTGGCGGCTGTCCGCCGGGGACGACGATCACCCTCGATACGTATCGGGTTCACTACGACCAGGTCCGCCTGCTGAGCCCCTTCCACTTCACCCCTGCGGCGGTCCGACGCGCCTATGAACTGCTGGCCGGCGGACACCTGCCAACGTCCGCCCTGATCAGCGCCAGCTATCCCCTGGCCGAGCTGCCGGCGGTGTTTGAACTCTTGCAGCGGGGACAGGGGATCAAGTATGCGATTCTTCCCTAGGCGACCCCTAGACGCGGGCGGCGTCTCGTCATAGTCTGACAGAGTGTATGATCCACCCAAAGCGAGGCCAGCATGAAACTTGTCAGTCCCAGCCAGGCTGTCCAGGCCATTCCCGACGCCAGTACTGTTATTTTCCCCCACGGCTGCGTCGAACCGATGACGTTTTATGGGGCCTTTGAGCAAGAGGTTGAGCGCTTCAACAAGCTGACGATTTATTCCGGCCTGGCCTTTGGCTCCTATCCGTTTTTGCGCCGTGGCCTGGGCACGAACTTCAGGTATAAAACCTGGCAGGCCGCGCCCCAGATTCGCCACCTGTTCAAGGCCAACAAGGTCGGCTTTGTGCCGATGCGGTTCAGCGAGATCACCAAGATTGTCAGTAAGAACGGACTGATTCAGCCCGATGTCGTTGTCGCCCAGGTCTCACCGCCGGATGGCGAAGGCGCGGTCAGTCTGGGGATTTCGGTCAGTCTGTACCAGGATTTTATTGACAGCGCCAAGCTCGTCATTGCCGAGGTCAATACCAATATGCCGATGACCGCTGGCAACAGCCGGGTGCCGGTCGATAAGATTGACCTGGCCATCGAATCGTCCGAGCCGCTCGGCGTCTACACCCCGCCGCACCAGACCGAGCGGGATCGAAAGATTGCCGAAACCGTGTTGGAACTGGTGCCGAACAACGCCTGGGTGCAGCTGGGAGTCGGCTCGGTGCCCGATATGGTGCTGGGCCGTCTGGCAGAAAAACGCGGGGTCAACCTGTACTCGGGCATGCTCTCGCAGGGGCTGATCACATTCATGGATAAGGTCCGCCACACGCCCAAGCTGGTCACCGGTGAGTTGGCCGGCACCCAGGACTTGTACGACTTCTGCGGTCGAACGCCCGGCGTGCAAATGGTCACCTCGAGCGTAACGCACAATATCCTGCTGCTGGCCAAACTGCCCCGCTTCATATCCATCAACTCGGCGGTCGAGATCGACCTCCACGGCCAGAGCAACGGCGAGACCATCGGGCCGGTCCAAATCAGCGGGGTGGGCGGCAGTCTGGACTACGTCGAGGCGGCCGCGCTGTCGGACGGCGGCATTTCGATCATCGCCCTGCCGTCCACCACCGAAGACGGCCAGCACTCCAAGATTGTGCCGAGCCTGGCGACCGGAGCGATGGTGACCACCCCGCGTTTCTGCACCGATTATATTGTGACCGAATACGGCGCCGCCCGACTCAAAGGCAAAGACCTGCACGCCCGGGCCGAGGCCCTGATCGGCATTGCCCACCCGGATTTTCGAGACGCGCTGCAAAACAGCCTCTGAGGTCTGGCTCTGAGGTCTGGGGCGTCGCGTGCGCGGGCTGATCCTTTTTCTGGCCACCGGCGCCTACCTCGGCTACGCGCCGGTGGCCTCAGGGACGTTTGGCTCCCTGGCCGCCCTGCCGCTGATCTTCGTCTTTGCCACACTTGCTCCTGCCGTCCAGCTCGTTGCCCTCGGTGTGTTCATTGGCGCGGCGTGCTGGCTGGCCGGCGCGGCCGAAGGCTACCTCGGCGAGCACGATAGCGGAAAGATCGTCATTGATGAGGTCGCCGGTTTTTTATGCGCGACCGCCTGGCTGGACCTCACGCCGTCCCGCCTGCTGCTCGCCTTTGCGCTTTTCCGCCTGTTTGATATCCTCAAGCCCCCGCCGGCGCGCTACTTTGATCGTCAGGTCGCCGGCGGGCTCGGGGTTGTATTCGACGATGTTGTGGCGGGGCTGTACGCCAATCTCGCGCTCCGCCTTCTCACGATAGGAACGTGATCTCTCCTTGAGATGATCTGGTATCACGTTTCCTACTGCCAGGAGTGTCTTATGATTGAACGGGTGGCCATTCTCAGCACTGGGGACGAAATCACGACCGGCAAAGTGGTCGATACGAACGCCAACTATATTGCCGACAAATTTGTCGAGGCCGGCATGGAGGTGGCGACGGTGATTACTGTCGGCGACGTGGCCGAGCGGATCGTGTGGGCCTGGCGCCAGGCTATGGAGCAGGCCGATGTGATTGTCTCAACGGGCGGCATCGGGCCGACGGCCGACGATCTGACCACCGAGCTGGTGGCCAAAGTCGCCGGCCTGGAGCTGACGTTTTCCGAAGAGGTGGCCGAGAATATCCGGCGCTTGTTCGCCTCATTCAATCGGGTCATGCCCGAGAACAATCTGAAACAGGCCCAGTTCCCGGCCGGCGCGGTCATCGTGCCCAATCATCTGGGTACGGCGCCCGGCTATCGGCTCGACCTGGAGACGCCCCAGGGCACAAAACATCTGATTGTCCTGCCCGGCGTGCCACGCGAAATGAAACCGATGATGGAAGACACGGTCTTGCCCTGGGTGCGGGAGATGCGTGGCGGGGGTGACCTGTTTCTGACCCGCACCTTTCAGACCTTCGGGGTCAGCGAATCCGGGCTTGACGAAATGATCGCCGGAACGGTTGGCGAGGATGAGGGCCGGCTCGCCTTTCGGGCCAATTTCCCCCAGATCTCGATGCGGGTGACGGTCCGCGGCAGGCCGGGCGAGGCTGAGCAGCGGCTGGAGGGCCTGTCCGAGCGGATCCGGGCCAAGATCGGCACCTACGTCTACGGTGAGGGGGACGTGACCATGGAAGAAGTGGTCGGCCGGCTGCTCACAGACAACGGCAAAACGCTCGGCGTGGCCGAAGCCTGCTCGGGCGGGCTGGTCGGTCATCGGCTGACCAACGTGCCGGGCAGCTCGGCCTACTTCCGGGGCAGTGTGGTCGCCTACTCGGATGCGGCCAAAGCCCAGCTCCTGGGCGTCCAGCCCCAGACCCTGGAGCGCCACGGCGCGGTCAGCGAAGCGGTGGTGGGCGAAATGGCCAGCGGCGTGCGCGAACGGCTGGCCAGCGACATCGGGATTGCCATGACCGGCATTGCCGGCCCGGACGGCGCGACCGAGGACAAGCCGGTCGGCACCGCCTGTCTGGCCCTGGCCAACGA
>WTHE01000048.1 GCA_011523315.1 Candidatus Binatota bacterium | reverse complement strand
AGCCCGCCCAGGGTCGGGCTCCAGGCGATGCGCGTTCCCGCAAAAGAACGCTCCAGGTCTTGGCTGAACAGGCTGCCCGGTTCATTCACCGCCTGCGGCGTGCGCGGGTCGGGTCCGGCCAAGACGCTCAGCAACAGGGCCGCATCCTGCACCGTGCGGGCCATCGGTCCCTCGACCGCAAACGGAAACCAGGCGACCCGGTGCGGCCAGGTCGGCACCCGGCCCGGAGACGGGCGCAGGCCGACCACATTGCAGAAACTGGCCGGATTGCGCAGCGAGCCGCCCAGATCGCTGCCGTCCGCCAGCGGCAGCATGCCGCAGGCCAGGGACACGGCCGCTCCGCCGCTGCTGCCGCCGCAGGTTTTGCTCAGGTCATACGGGTTGCGCGTCGCCCCAAACACCGTGTTATAGGTCTGTGAGCCGGCCCCGAACTCGGGCGCGTTGGTCTTGCCAATGGTAATCGCCCCGGCTTGGCGCATGCGTTCAACAATGATCTCATCCTGGTCAGGGACAAAATCGGCAAAAATGGGCGAGCCCAGGGTCGTGCGTATACCTTTGGTCAGAACCAGATCCTTATGGGCGATGGGCAGACCGTACAACGGCCCCATGTCGGCAGGCCGGGTCTCATCCGCTTGGCGGGCCTGGTCGAGCGCCTGCTCGGCAATCAGGGTGACGATTGCGTTGACCTGCGGGTTGATCCGCTCGATCTGCCTGAGATGGGCTTCCAGCGCCTCCTGGCACGACACCTCTCGACGACGGAGTCGGCCGGCTAATTCGGTCGCGGTCAAAAAACACAGCTCGCTGCTAGACATAGGTCCGTTCCTTCATTCATCATTCAGCGTTCATCATTCATCATTTTCTTCTAGCCTCTGCCCACATACGGCATCTTTGTCGCCATCACGGTCATGAACTGGACGTTGGCGTCAAGGGGCAGGCCGGCCATGTACACGACCGCGCGGGACACATTTGCCACGTCCATGGTCGGCTCGGCCACAATCGTGCCGTTGGCCTGCGGTACGCCCTTCTTCATTCTGGCCGTCATCTCCGTCTCGGCATTCCCGATGTCGATCTGGCCGCAGGCAATATCGTATTTGCGGCCGTCGAGGGCGGTTGATTTGGTCAGGCCCGTCATGGCGTGCTTGGTGGCGGTATAGGGGGCCGAGTTGGGACGTGGCACATGGGCCGAGATCGAGCCGTTATTGATGATCCGTCCCCCGCGCGGGTCCTGGTCCTTCATGATCTTGAACGCCTCCTGGGTGCACAGAAAAGCGCCGGTCAGATTCACATCGACCACGCTCTGCCACTGCTCGTAGGACAGGTCTTCGAGGGGAATCGGCGGCGCGCCGCTGCCCGCATTGTTGAACAGCAGGTCCAGCCGGCCGAACGTCTCGCGGGTTTTGGCGAACAGCGCGCGTACCGCAGCCGGGTCGCCCACGTCGGTCGGCACGACCAGGGTCCGCTCTCTAACAGATTCGGCTTCGGCCACGGTCTGCTCCAACAGCTCGGCCCGGCGGCCGGCCAGTACGACCGCATAGCCCTCCTGCAACAGGGCGAGCGTCAGGTGCTTGCCGATACCCGTTCCGGCTCCCGTCACCAGCGCGACTCTTTGATGTGTCGTCATGATCTTCCCTCCTGTGTCTCCTGAAAAGATATCGGTGATCTCTATTTGCGTGGCGGTCGGTCATCAGCGATATCTTTTGTGCGTAACCAGCCGTCAATCACAAACGGTCCGAACGGCAACAGCCCGGCCAGCACGACCCGCCCAGCCGTTCTGAGTTCCCAGCCCAGCGTTCGCTTGACCCGCAGCACCGCAGCACACAGGGCCATGAACAACAGGCCATGAATCCAACCTGCGACCGTCACTGCCAGGGGCATATCGCCCAGGTATTTGAGCGGCATGGCGATGCCGAGCAGCACCAGGAATGAGACGCCTTCGGCCAGTCCGATTGTCCGCAAACGACTGAGAGCAGGGTTTTGCATACAGCGTTCCTCAACTTTCCTGTCTATTGTTGCTGCTTTCGGCGTCTTTGTCATTCCGTGTCCGGTGTCCATGCTTCGACTTCGCTCCGCTCAGCACGAACGGGAGCGGCCGTCGGTCCTGAGCCTGTCCTGAGTGAGCCGAAGGGCGTAAGGCGCAGCGCGCCTGAGGTCGAAGGGCTATACGGAATCGTGAATTGGGTTAGGATCGAGAGGAAGAAACGTATCAACCGCAAGGACGACACGTTTCCTCTTCGTCGCACGCCCATGACCCAGCTGATCTTTCTCCCCGGCTTTTATGGCACCCGTCTGGTCCGAAAAGCCAGCGGCAGGCTGGTCTGGATTTCCGCCCGTCAAGCCGTCTTCGGCTCCCAGACCGCAGCCCGGACCGGTTTTGGGGTGAGCGGGGCGCAGGAGCTGGTGCCCGGGACCGTTTTGGACCGGGTGCCGGTCATTCCCGGCCTGTATGCGCTTGACGTGTACCGCGATTTTCTGGACGACCTCCAGACGCGGGTCCATCTGCTCGGCTATGACTGGCGCGAAGACTACTTCGAGGCGGTGAAAAAGCTGGCCGGGCTGGTCCACGACCTCAAAGCCGGGGGCGCGTCGTCAATTATTCTGATTGCCCACAGCCTCGGGGGCGTGGTGGCCAGCTATTACCTGCGCTACGGCGATCAGGAGCCCGAGGCCGCGCGTGAAACCTGGGCAGGGGTGCAATCTCTCGACGCCGTGGTCATGGCGACCGCTCCCTTCCAGGGCTCGATGACCGCGTTTCGGAACATGAAACACGGCGCAAAATTCGGTCTGAACACCAGCCTTATCAGCCCCCACGCGTTCAGCACGTTTACGACCGGCTATACCATGCTGCCGGTCTATCGCCCGGTCTTGCTCGACCACCGCCTCCGCCCGCTGCCCCACACGTTTTTTGAGCCTGGCCTGTGGCAGCGCTACGCCTGGGGTTTGCTGAGCACGGCCGGGACGGTGTCGGCGGATCTAACCGCAAAACGGCTGGCGTTTATCAGCCGGTCATTACGCCGGGGCAAGCTGCTGTACGAACGGCTGCACCAGCCGCTGAGCCACCCTCCCGAGCGGCCCCTGCGTCTGCTGTACGCCTTTGCCCGCTCGCACGCGACGCTGAGCCGGGCCGTGTTGCTGGAGCGTGATGCGCACAGCCCGACCCGAGTGATCTTCGAGCGCCGCGAGTTTGAGACCTACCTGCCCGGGCAGCGTT
>WTHE01000306.1:14163-15235 GCA_011523315.1 Candidatus Binatota bacterium | reverse complement strand
AAGCCCTGTCGGCCAGCGAGACGATTCCGCTCGATCAGCCCCTGTCCGACGATTTCTTCAACCGCTGGTGCGGCGATGTCCTTGAGGCCACCCGGCGCATCGTCGAGTGGGTGGCAACGCCGGCCCGGCACATGGCTGCGGCCTGAGCGAAAAGTCGAACCGACACAAGGCTCACTGGCCGGGATTCGTCCTTAGTCGGCGTGACACACAGCGTCGACGCTTATCGTGAAGCCCGGCAAGAGGATGGACCTCGCGCTCTCGCCGCGGCGAAAAATGCCGTGTTCTTCATATGCCTTTTCCTCAAGTTTGAGGACTGTGAGCGTCTCCTCTTCAGGCTGCACGATCCAGTACTCCGGGATACCCGCTCCTGCGTAGTCTGCCCGTTTTACAATAGTGTCACGCTCGACATGATCCGGGCTGACGATCTCTACGACAATGTCAGCCCCCAGCCAAAACGCATTCTGGTTGCGGGCGTCGTTTTTATCTAGGAGGACTACCAAGCCAGGCTCGCGGAAACGTCCGGGGGCAACGCGAACCCGCAGGGGGGCATAGAACACCGTACCGCCTCGCTGCTGGACGAAGGTCAAAAGAGCGAGAAAGAGAAAGCGCGAAATGGCCTGGTGTTGGCGTGTTGGCATCGGCAGCAACTCTACATATCCGTCGGTGAACTCGATCAAGCGGTTCGTTTGGTCGGTCAGTCGGAGATATTGCTCTTCGGTCCATAGTCCTTGGAGTGGCAAGAAGTCGATCTCTAAGCCTTCTGCCTGCCAGACCAGTTTTGGCTCTGTATTCATAGCCATGTGTTCTCCGTGAGGTGGTCTGCAATCTGGACGGACAGGAGAGACTCCGTCCGCTTCCCTGCTCAATTCGCGCCTCCAGGGTGAGTGGCCGCCCCTTATACCCCCAGCGGCGGCAGCCAGCGCAGTTCCTGAAAGCGCTTGATCCACTTGCGGAACATGTCCTCGGTGTCCATGCACTCGTGGAAGCCGGCCTGGCGCAGCTTGATCGTGCTGAACAGCATGGACGGCGGCGGCTCGTTTCGGCCGTAGGCCAGGGAGAAATCGGCCAGGGC
>WTHE01000306.1:8925-14153 GCA_011523315.1 Candidatus Binatota bacterium | reverse complement strand
GGCCAGGGCTGCGGATTCGCCCACAAACTCCCGCACGTCTGCCGGGGCGGTGAGATTGTATTTGTTCACAATCGCCGCCCACTCGTCCTGGCGTTTGGGCAGCTCTTCGACCATCGAACACGGCTGGGGCGGGCCGACCTCCATGCCGAAGGCTTCGGCCAGGACCGGCCACACATTTTCCCACACGTACACATCGCCGTTGGTGATATTAAAAATTTCGTTATGGCTGGCGTCGGCCTCGGCCGCCCATTCCAGGGCGTGGGCCAGCACATCGACGTCAATCGCCTCAAAGACGTAGGGCGCGCCGCCGGGGTAGGCCAGGGGCTGGCCCTGTTCTTTCAGCAGCGCCGCGTACACGCCAAGCGGGGTAATCACATTCAGATTGCTGCCTATGGCCTCGCCAAAAATGAGCTGCGGACGCCAGATGGACCAGTGCCAGGCTTTGCCGTGCTGCTTGTCTTTGATGTAGTCCTCGTGCAGCCAGTAGAAGTTTTCGTGCGGGTGGCGTGGCCAGCGCTCGCGGGCCGGGACAGGGAAGGCCTCAATATGCGCGCCATAGGCTTTGGTGCCCTGCAACACCGAGACGTGCTCCAGGTTTGCGGCCACGGCTTCGAGCGGCTCGAACAGGTTGACCAGCATGCTGCGGTTGGTCTGCATCTGTTGCGGGTCGACCCAGCCCTCAATCAGGCCCGGTTTCTCATTCACCGCCGCATAGACGACGTGTGTCACCTCACGCATCTGGCCGAAGACCTCGGTGCAGCGTGTGGCGTCGGTCAGGTCGACCGACACGAAGCGCACACCGTCCTGGCTGTGAGGCGCGCGGCGGGAAACGGCCACCACGTCCCAGTCCGGCAGGCTGGAAAAATGTCGGACTGCGGCATAGCCGACCAGACCGGACGCTCCGGCAACGAGCACGGTGTTCTTTGCCATACGAAACCCTCGCTTTACGTTCACAGATTTGGTCCGAGTCTAGCTCACCCGAGCCGGGGACGGCAAGGCTGAACCAGACCCGTCCAGCCTGTCGGTGCAGCAGGCGCGCGGCAGCGTTGCAGTGTTTCCGGCCGCTCGGCAGCATAAAATATACCCGCAGTCACTAGCGGTATTCGGTGTTTTCTGACACTTAATGTCTGGCGGATACGCGAACAGGAGAAAGTGATGGATGTTGACGATATCCAGTGTATCGCTGTCGTCGGCGCGGGGTTGATGGGTCACGGCATTGCCCAGGAATTTGCCCTTGCCGGCTATCAGGTCTGGCTGCACTCCCGCACCCAAAAGAGTCTGGACACCGCGCTCGACAATATCACGGCCAACCTCGACCGCCTCATTCGACTCGGCGTGGTGTCGCCCCCCCAGGCTGCGGCCGTGCCAAAACGGATTCGTACCAGTCCTCATCTTGAAACCGCAGTCAGCGGGGCCGATGTGGTCATTGAATCGGTGTATGAAGACGCAGACCTCAAGCGGCGCATCTTTCAGGAGCTGGACGCCGTGTGTCCAGGCCGCACGATTCTGGCCAGCAACACCTCGACCCTGATGTTGAGCCAGTTTGCGACCGCAACCCGGCGCCCGGATAAGCTTGTCATCTCCCACTACGCCAACCCGCCCTATCTCATTCCGATTGTGGAGTTGGTCCGGGGCGCGACCACCTCGGACGAGACGGTCGAGACCATGACGGCGCTGCTGACCCGGGTCGGCAAGCGTCCGGTCGTGGTCCAAAAAGAAGTGCCCGGATTTATTCTCAACCGACTCCAGGGAGCGCTGCTGCGCGAGGCGCTGTGGCTGGTTCAGGAAGGGATTGCCAGCCCCCGGGACATTGATACAGCCCTCAAAAACAGTATCGGCCGCCGTTGGGCGGTGGCCGGCATCTTCGAGGTGTTTGAGCTGGCCGGTTGGGATTTGCTGGCTGCGGCCATGGCCGGCGTCTATCCGCATCTGTCGAACGCCTCGGAGCTACCGCCGGTCTTGACCGAGCAGGTGCAGCGCGGCGAGCTGGGGGTGAAAACAGGCCGGGGATTTTATGCCTGGACGCCGGAGTCGGCCGAAGCGCTGCGGCACCGCATCGCCCATGCCCTGGTGGAGATTGAGTCCTGGTCAGACGATACCTAGATGAGTACCCAGAAGGAGGAATACCGATGGCGTTACATTTGGCGGAACTGTATTTGAACGTGGACAGCGTCAACCGGGCCAAGGAGATCGTGCAGGCCATAGACGGCTTGCTGGCCGGGAATTTTCCGCCCGGCGTGACCAGAATCGCCGGGCCATGGGTCTCGAATGAAGAGACGAAGCTCATCATGGTGCTCGATATCGAGGATCACACCACGACGGTCGGTCCGTTCTTGCGGGGCATTACCGGCGGTCATGTGCTGAGGCGGCGCTTTACGCCGATTGCCGAGTGGGAGACGGTCAAAGACGCTATTGCCGGCCTGTAGCCCTCCAGCACCTGTGGAGCAAGGGCTGAGCAAAAGGGCTGAACGGCGCTTCACACTGGCCGCTCAAAGACGCTATCACAAACCGATGCGTGAACTGGGGATTGACCGGCTCGAATCGGCCCTGGGAACGCTGCTGATCGTGGCCGACGAGCAGCGCTTGTGCGCCCTCGACTACGCCGACGCCGAGGAGCGGATGACGTGTCTGCTCCGACGCCGCTACGGCGACTATCGCTTGTCCGAGGTGACCGATCCCCACGGCTTCAGTAGCCGGATCCGGGCCTATTTTGACGGCGATATCGGCTGTCTTGACACCATTCCGGTCAGCCTGGGCGGAACCGCCTTTCAGCAACAGGTGTGGACCGCGCTGCGGGCGATTCCGCCGGGCAGTGTCCTATCCTACGGGCAGTTGGCGGCACGACTCGGCCAGCCCAGGGCTTACCGGGCGGTTGGCATGAGCAATGCGCTGAATCCGATTGCCATTGTGGTGCCCTGCCACCGTCTGCTCGGTGCTGACGGCAGCCTGACCGGCTATGCCGGCGGGCTGGAGCGCAAGCGCTGGTTGTTGCGGCACGAGGGGGTTAAGCTTGACACACTCGGGACCGGAAATTGACCGAGAACACGCGCATGCTCAGAAGATCGCCACGCCGCCGCTTGTTCGGTGCGGCTGGGCCAGGAATGCACTGGCCGTGCAGTACCACGACCGGGAGTGGGGCGTCGTCGTCCACGATGACCGGACCTTGTTCGAGTTTCTCATCCTGGAAGGTGCTCAGGCCGGTTTGAGCTGGGATACGATTCTCAAGAAACGGGCCAACTACCGGGCCGCGTTTGACAACTTCGACCCCGCTCGCGTTGCCCGCTACACTCCCCGCAAGCTCGAATGGCTGCTGGCCGACCCCGGCATCGTGCGCAACCGGCTCAAGCTCGAGGCTGCGGTGAAGAATGCCCGAGCCTTTCTCACTCTCCAGAAAGAAGCCGGCAGTTTTGACGCCTACATCTGGCGGTTTGTCGGCGGCCGCACCCGCCACAACAGCTGGCGTTCGCTTGAGCGGGTGCCGGCCCGCACCGCCGAGTCGGACGCGATGAGCAAAGACCTCAAGCGGCACGGTTTCAGCTTTGTCGGCTCAACGATCTGCTACGCCTTCATGCAGGCGACCGGCATGGTGAACGATCACCTGACACACTGCTTTCGCTACAAACAACTTGCCGGGAGCAGCGTGGAGGCTTGGAACGGGTAGGGCAATTCACCATCATGTGTAGCCGTGTAGGTCGGGTTAGCCGGAGGCGTAACCCGACATCCCGTACTGGGACTATTGCCGACGACAATAGCCACCGGATTTCCGTACCAAGTCAGTACAGGTGCTTGAACTATAGCCACAACGAATGTCGCTCATAGTGACGTGACAATAGGTTTTCCGCCCCGGAGCACGTGGCTTCGATTCGTGACAATGATACTCTTTCGTTTGACGATTCAGATGACATCCAGCGGCATTTGTCCCGCCGGGATGTGAGAAAGCAGGGCCAATTGAAGACGACAAGAGTAAGAGCACGGCAAACGCAATTGATACTACTATTGCGTTTGCCGTGCATATTCGTCTCACTACAGATAGCCCTCTTGTTAAGGGCTATTCCAAGACCGCTGGCCTCAGTTCCAGGCGCCCGAGTCGCTCGATGTATAGCCGAGCGCCCGGTACACCGCGTCCACCAGACTCTGGCCGCGCTCGTTGAGTCCGGCGCCCGCCCCCATCCGGTTCATCGTATAGCCGAACGACATGCCGGCTTTTGGATCGGCAAAACCAAACGAGCCCCCGGCGCCAACGTGACCAAAGGCTTCTTCCGAGGTCAAAACGCTGTCCCGCACCCCGACCGGCTCGCCACGGTTGTCCATGGTTTTCATGAAGCCCAGGGCAAACCGGCTCGGCATCACCAGCACCGCATCCCGGCCGGTTGACGAGGACACCCGGCCCATCCGCGCCAGCGTCTCGGCGCTGACCAGTTCGACCGCGCCCTTGCTGCCGCCCAGGGCCAGGGGTTCGTACATGCCGGCCAGTCCGCGCGCGTTGGTGATGCCGCCGGCGCCGCCAATCTCTGCCGCATGCGCGGCCCGCGTGTCAACCTCGTCCATATAGCCTCCGGCGTTGAGCAGGACCAGGGATTGGAGCGAGCCGGGTTTGGCGACTTCCTGGAAGAACCGGCTGTCCGAGGCCGGCTCGGCCGCAATCATCGGTGCCACCCGCGGCTCTTTGTCCTCGGGCAGGCCGATCCAGAAGTCCAGGCCGAGCGGGGCGGCGATCTCGTCCCGGAAGAAGCTGCCCAGCGATTTGCCGGACACCCGCCGCACGACCTCGCCGACCAGCCAGCCAAAGGTCAGGGCGTGGTAGCCGTTACGGGTGCCGGGTTCCCAGAACGGTTCCTGTTTGGCCAGCGTGCTGACCATCAGATCCCAGTCGGCGTAGGCGCCCTGGGGCAGCGGGTCGCGCACTGCGGGCAGGCCGGCCTGGTGATTCAGCAGCATTTTGACCGGAATGTTGTCTTTGCCGGACTGGGCAAACTCCGGCCAGTACGTGGCCACCGGGGCGTCGAGGTCGAGCCGGCCGCGTGAGGCCAGGATATGGGCACAGATCGCGGTTGCGCCTTTGGTTGAGGAAAAGACAATGCTGACCGTGTCTTCATTCCAGGTCGCGCCGGTCTCGGTGTTGGCCTGACCGCCCCACAGATCGACGACGGTTTGGCCGTCGAGGGTGACGCATACCGAGGCGCCAACCTCGCCCCGGTTCTGAAAATTGCGCTCAAATTCCTCACGGA
>WTHE01000306.1:0-8915 GCA_011523315.1 Candidatus Binatota bacterium | reverse complement strand
CCTTGTTGTTGTTCGGATATCTGCTGGGAACGAGCTTGTATCAGGCTTGCTGCTCTTCCTGGTCCTCGCGGGTGTATTGCCGAACGAGCTTGGCCACCAGATCCTGTCCGGCGTTGACCGGGGCGTAGCGGGCCGGATGCGTCTGGTCGACCATCGTCTCAAACGGGGCAATCTCGGTGTCGTAGTTGGCAATGAGAAAAAACGCGATAGCCTGACGGTGCTGCCGACGGGTTGCCGGGTCATCCGGCACCAGGACACGGTGCTGGGTTGAGACCCACCTGTCGTTGGTCCACTGTTCCATCATGTCGCCGATATTGACCTGAATGCCGTCCGCCACGTAGGGCACGTCTTTCCATTCGCCGGCCCGCGTCTTGACCTGGAGTCCCGGTCCGTCGGCGGTCACCAGGGTGAGCGTCCCGTAGTCGCTGTGCGGGCCGATGCGGAACTGCTTGGGACGGAGCGGCGTGGTGAGGGGAGGGTAGTCCAGCACCCGCAGGAAGTACAGGCTCTTGTCGAGCTTATCGGCGAAATAGTCCTGGGGCAGATCCAGGGCCAGGGCGAAGATTTCCGTCAGGGTCAGGGTCAGTTGTTCGCCCGCCACCGCGTACTCGGTCAACACCGACCGGAACCGGGCGGGGCGGACGGGCCAGATATTCGGCTGGAACATCCGGCGGCCGGTCTCACAGCTGAAATATGGGTCGCGTTCATCAATGTCCACACGGCCCATGGTAAAATTCGCTTTCAGGTCCGGGGCCGACTCATCGTGATGGGCATAGGCGACCCGCTCCGCACCCACCGGGTTATAGCCCATGAAGCTGTGGGGAACCTGGCAGTAGCGGAGTTTTTCGTCTTCCGGCAGGTCGAAAAACTCTCGGGCGACGTGCAGGGTGCGGGCCTGGAGATCGGGCGCGAGGCCGTGTCCGGTGATGACAAAAAACCCGATGGTTTCGAGTGCCTGCCTGACCTGGTCGATAACGGCCTGCCGGTCCTCGGCAGCCCCGGGTGCTCCGGGCCTCGCCCCGACCCGGAACGGGTTGATGTCAATGACTGGAACCGTATCGGACGAACGCATCACAAGGTCTCCTGTGGAGCGAGCGCTCAGCGCCACTCGTATACCCGGCCGTTGATTTCCATGGTCGAGAAATTTCCTTCGCCCTCAAAGCCGGCCATGGTCGTGTTCAGCCAGGCGTAGGCTTCTGAGCGGGTCCTGAATTTGACCGTCGTGCCGAAGCGGACCCGTCCGTCCCCGAGCGGCGCGCTCATCCCGCCCGACTCGACCAGGATCGTCTCGCCCTGTTGGGTCGTCCAGATACCGTAGTACTTGGTCGTGCTCGTCCCGTCCGGGTGGACCTGGACATAGTTGCTGCCGATTGCCGAGGTGTGCAGCCGGCCGGTCGAGCTGCCCGTCTGGGTGACCTCGTATTTGGCTCCAAACTCCGTGCCCTCAAAGGGCAGGACTTTGACCGAGGTGATGGTGCCAGCGTACTCACACAGTAGTTCTCCGAGCGGCATAGGTCCCTGGCCTCCCTGCCGTAGGCCATACCACACTCCCGTCAGCGCGGCAAAGCCGCCCCGCACTATCCTTGTGGCCGCCGACCCTGTAGCCTGTTGCCCGTCAGATATCTGTAGAATACAGGCGACACGGTGAGCCATGAGTAATCCAGGTGATAGTCCAAGCGACACAATTGTGTTCCGGCCTATGGCGGCCGCTGACATCGGCAGGGTGCCTACCGGCCATCAGGGTGAACCCCAAGAAGTACGCCAACGCATTCGTGATATCGGTTCCAGCGCCATACTGGCGTTTGACGGGCCACAGCACGTCGGCCAACTCCAGTTCCGCCGCTATGTGCCCGGCACCCGCTCACCCCAGGGCCTGTGGCATCCCCTGTACTGGGCCGACTTTGGAGATCGAGATTTAGACCTGCCGGCGCAAACCCTGGCCGTGTTTTGTTACCACGTGGGGCAGCTCGACGACACCGACGACAGAGACCCCCGCTATCAGGGCCGCGGCATTGGGCTGCGGCTGCTTGACGGCCTGCTCGACTGGGCGACCCAGGCCGGGTTTGCAGCCCTGGTGGCCAAGGCGGTTCCGGCTCCCCGCCCGATTATGGCGTTCATGGGTGGCCAAGCGGCCAAAGCCTACCAGGAGCGTGGTTTTCAACAGGCTGACAGCTGGGTCGATGCCGAGCTGAAGACGCTGGTTGTCGAGAAACGGCTCGTCCCGTCTGACATCAGTCCCGACGAGGCGGCCCGGGTGAGCTGCATGGTACGACGCCTGAGCTAGGTCGCGCTGACCTCCACGGAAGAAAGCCGGACGCTTGCGCGCCACCGGAGAAGATGGCACTTACTAGGCTCAATATCACCCACGGAGGAATACTCGTATGAGAGAAGCCGTCATCGTGTCTACCGCCCGGACCCCGATTGGAAAAGCCTATCGCGGTGCGTTCAACGATACCGCCGCGCCGACCATGGCCGCCCCGGTGCTCAAGGAAGCCCTCAAACGGGCCACGGTCGAGCCGAGCGAAATCGACGATGTGATCATGGGCGCAGCCCTCCAGGAAGGCACCCAGGGCTTCAACGTCGCGCGCCAGTGCGCCATGGCGGCCGGTCTGCCGGTCAGCGTGTCGGGTCAGACCATCGACCGCCAGTGTTCTTCGGGGCTGATGAGCGTCTCGATGGCGGCCAAGCAGATTATTGCCGACGGCATGCAGACCGTGCTGGCGGGTGGCATCGAATCGATCAGTCTGGTGCAGAACGAGCACCAGAACGTCTACCGCAATTCCGACGCCAACGCCCTGTCCCACGCGCCTGACCTGTACATGGCCATGATTGATACGGCCGAGGTCGTCTCCAAGCGCTACAACATCTCGCGCGAGGCCCAGGACGAGTACGCCCTCCAGAGCCAGTTGCGGACGGCTGAGGCGCAGCAGGCCGGGCGTTTCGACGACGAGATTATCCCCGTCAGCGTGACCAAGCTGTTCACCGATAAGGAGACCCGGGAGAAGACGCGCCAAGACATCACCCTCGACCGCGACGAGTGCAACCGGCCGTCCACCACCGCCTCGGGCTTGGCCGCACTGCCGCCGGTCATGGGCGAGGGCGGTTTTATCACGGCCGGTAATGCCAGCCAGCTGTCAGACGGTGTCTCGGTGTGTGTGCTGATGGAACGCGGGCACGCCCAGGAGCGTGGTCTTGAGCCGCTGGG
This sequence comes from Candidatus Binatota bacterium, assembly GCA_011523315.1. Classification (GTDB taxonomy): domain Bacteria; phylum Desulfobacterota; class Binatia; order Bin18; family Bin18; genus JAAXHF01. The sequence goes on along the minus strand of WTHE01000306.1, from coordinate 5,710 downwards.
CATCTATCGGGGTATGGCCGTCGCCGGGTGTGAGCCCGACGAGATGGGCATCGGCCCGGTCTTTGCCGTGCCCAAGCTGCTCGAACGCAACGGCCTCAGCATGGACGACATCGACCTGTGGGAACTCAACGAAGCCTTTGCCTGCCAGGTGATCTACTGCCGTGATCAGCTCGGGATTCCCAACGACAAGCTGAACGTGAACGGCGGAGCCATCTCGATCGGCCACCCGTACGGCATGAGCGGCTCGCGTATGGTCGGCCACGCCCTGATCGAGGGCCGCCGCCGCGGCTCGCGCTATGTTGTCATCACCATGTGTGTGGGTGGCGGCATGGGCGCGGCCGGCCTGTTTGAGGTGGCCTGAGCCGCCCGCGTCTCACGCCTTGGCCGGCTCAGGCCCGACGCGGACCAGACGTTTGCCGATGTTGTGGCCGGCCAGCAGTCCGATCAATCCCTGCGGCGCGCACTCCAGGCCGTCCAGAATATCCTCGCGGGCGACCAGCTGATCGGCTTCGAGCCAGCCGGCCAGCTGCGCTTCGGCCGCCTCGCGCTGATGGAAGAAGTCCATCACGATAAAGCCTTCCATACGCAGCCGCTTGGTGATGATCAGCCCCGGCACCCCGCGCGGGCCGGGCGCGGGATTGTTCGTGTCGTACTGCGAGACCGCCCCGCAGCACACCACCCGGCCGCCCTGGTTCATCCGAAACAGGCTCGCCTCCAGAATCTCACCTCCGGTGTTGTCGAAGAAGACATCCACGCCCGCAGGACAGTGTTCCTTGATGGCTCTGGAGACTTTGTCGGTCTTGTAGTTGATGGCGGCGTGGAAACCGAGTTCACCGGTCAGCCAGGCACATTTCTCGTCCGAACCGGCAATCCCGACCACCCGGCAGCCGGCAATCCGGGCAATCTGACCGGCAACGCTGCCGGTCGCTCCGGCCGCAGCCGAGACCAGGACGGTTTCGCCCGGCCGTGGCCGACCGACTTCCAGCAGCCCGAAGTAGGCCGTCAGACCGGTCAGCCCCAGAACCGACATATGGTGGGGCAGGGCGGTACGCCGCCGCACCGGGGTCAGGGCGTCGGCCGGCTGGCAGGCAAACTCCTGCCAGCCGTTTTCGCACTCCACAATCTGGCCGGCCTCAAAGCGCGGGTCTGTGGACTCGACGACTTCAGCCAGGGTAAAACCCGACATGACCTCACCGGGCAGAACCGGTGCGCGGTAGGTCGCGCCCTGCATCCAGGCGCGGTTGGCCGGGTCGAGCGACAGCAGCACGGTGCGCGTCAGTACCTGTCCCGGCTCGGGTTGCGGACGGGCTGCCTGGCGCAGCTCGAAATGGTGTTCCTGAAGCGGTCCCTGGGGTAACTCTCTGACCACGATCTGGCGGTTGGACATGGCCGGCTTCTCCTTTGCGGATTGTTGCCGGGCAGCCTAGCACCGCCCGGTCGGCGACGCCATGCTCTTGACACAGCCGAGGCGTGTCTGCTCCTGTGGGGGAGAATATTCCTCAAAGGGAGACCAGCTATGCGATTCATCGACGGTGACGGCCATTTCATCGAACCATTGGACGTATTCGAGCGCTATACCGACCCGGCCTTCCGCGAGCGGACCATGTGCATGCGGCAGGACGCCGACGGGACGAAACGGCTCCTCGTCGATGGCAAACCCATGCAGGCGATTGATGTGGACGAGCTGTTGGCCGCAGTCGTCGGCTACGGCCAGAAAGAGGTCGGCAAGGACTTGTCCACCTTTGACCGCTACCTGGGCTACTCCGACGCCTGGCAGGATATGGGCAAGCGCGTCACCTACCTGAATGAGGAGGGATTCGACTATCAGGTCATCTATCCGACCCTGGGCCTGTTCTGGGAGGGCCAGGTCGAAGATCCGTATCTGGCCGACGCCCTGTGCCGCGCCTACAACACCTGGGCCTTTGAAATATGCGCCGGCCGCCTCGACCGTCTCATCCCGGCCGCCCATATTTCGCTGCGCGATCCCCAGCTGGCCGTCCGCGAAATGGAGCGGGCGGCCAAGCTCGGCTGCCGGACGATCTTTATCGCCGCCGCTCCGGTCAACGGCAAAAGCTTCGGGCATGCGGATTTCGATCCGGTCTGGGCTGCCGCCCAGAGCCTGGATCTGAGCATCGGCCTGCACCTGGTCATCCACGGCAAGTACACCGGTAGTGAGTACTACGAGGGCGTCGATCCGGGCTTCATGTACGTGACCATGAATATCATCCAGGACCCGCGCCAGGCGCTCACCACGCTAGTCTACGACGGGGTGTTTGAGCGCTTCCCCAGGCTGCGGGTGGCCACGATTGAGGCCATGGTCGGCTGGGTCGGCGAGTGGCTGGAGCGGCTCGACTATCGCTTCCAGTACATGGGCCATACCTCGCAGATGAAGCGGCCGGCCAGCGAGTACCTGGCCCGCAATATCTGGATCAACGGCGACCCCGAAGAGAAGATGTTTCCGCTGATGGTCCAGTTCCTGGGCGACGACCGCTTTTTCACCGGCTCGGACTACCCCCACGCCGAGGGTTTTGTCCAGCCGATCCAGAAGATCCGCAGCGTGCTGTCGTCACTGCCGACCGCGTCGGTGGACAAGATTCTGGGCGACAACGGCCGGAAGTTCTACGGCATTCGTTCCTGACCGCCCCGCTTCTCTGGTGCGGACGGCCGGGTGGACCCGGTCGTTCCTACTCGGCCTGCGGCCAGATCGCGGAAACCGCGGTCGCCAGCCACCTGACCAGAGCCGCGTTGACCTCACGCGGCTTCTCCTGGGCCATCCAGTGCCCGGTCCGCAGTGTCACCTCGGTCAGATTCCGACAGTAGTGACGCATCGGTTCGGCCAGCCGGGAGTGGGTGCACTCACACACATAATCGTAGCGGGCGTTCAAGAATAAGACCGGCAGGTCGAGGTAGCCGTCGTTGCGGGCTGTCAGCGCATAGGCGGCGTTGGCCGCGTGGTTCATATACCACGAGCTGGGACCGGAAAAGCCGTTGCGCTCCAGGGCCGAGACATAGCTGCTGAGTTCCTCGGCGCTGACGATATCGTCATCCCGGGGCAGGTCGGGAATCGTGCTCGTACCGATCATGCCGCGCTCGCGCCGAGCCGTCGCCGTGACCGCCGGTTTGCCCTCGCCGTCCGGATTGCCCTTGCGAAACAGCAGTTTCACAAACGCCGGAACATTGGCATCCATGGGGGCGATGGCCTCGTCAAAACTCTCCTCGTAATAGCGCATATAGTCCCACTGGGCGGCCGGGAACTCAGCCTCGGGGTACAGCTGGCGGTCGGCCAGACTCAGGGTGTGGTCCAGGCCGCGTTCGAGCGTGTAGTAGGGCACACACAGATTTGCCACCCCGTGGCAGCGCTCGGGGTGGTGGCTGGCCAGGTTCCACACCACCGGACTGCCCCAGTCGTGTCCGACCCAGACCGCTTTGTCCGCGCCCAGGGCGTCGAGCAGGCCGATCATGTCGCCAACGATCTTGTCCTGGGCGTAGTCGTGGTGGTGGGGATACACGGACGAGCGTCCATAGCCGCGCATATCCGGGGCCAGGGTGCGAAAGCCCAGGGCGGCCAGGGCGGGCAGTTGGTGGCGCCAGCTGATGGACAGCTCCGGCCAGCCGTGGACAAAGATGACCAGCGGACCGTCTTCAGGACCGGCGGCCAGATAAAAGCTCGTATGGCCGTCCGTTTTGACCGTATGCTCGGTGATTGGCATGTCGTGTCTCCTTGTTGAAAAGCTCAAAACAGCGCGCCGCCCGGTAACTCCTGGCCCAGCAACAGCCGTCCGTAGGATTCCAGCTTGCCGTCAAGATCAAAGACAAAGTGACACGCCAGGGTGTTCAGGTCGCGCTGCGTACGCTGGAGCGGACTGTTCTGAAAATGGGCGTGCGCGCCGCTGGCCTCGACAATGTCCTGGACGACTTTTTTACACTGCTGGACGGACATGGCCAGCTGGGTAGCCCAGCGAGCCCGATCTTCGAGCGTGGCCGCGTTGCGCCTGGCGCACACGTCGTCAACCAGGTGCCGCAGCAGCAGTTCGGTTTGACACACCTCGGTTTCGGCCCGGGCCAGCCGCATGCGTGAGGCCGACCGATCAAGCTGTTTGCTGGCGTCAAGCAGCACCCGCTCGGCCAGCCGGTCTCGAAACAGCCGCAGCGCCGTTTTTGCCTGGCCCAGAGCCGGCATGGTGGCGGCCAGGGTCAGGATCGGCATCATCGGCGTCCGGTACAGCGGGCCGGCGTGGAGCTGCGAACCGGGTCCATGACCGCTCATCATCTCCCGCATCGACACCGCCCGCTCCTCGGGGATGAAGACATTATCAATGACCACGTCGTTGCTGCCGGTGGCGATCATGCCGTCGACGTACCAGGTGTCTTCGACGCTGACTTCGGAAATCGGCAGGGCGAACCAGCGCGGCTCGGGCCTGCCGTCGGGCCTGATCTCGGTTGCCGCTGGGATCACCCAGTCCCCGTGCATCACGCCCGTTCCCCACTGCCAGCGGCCGTTAATCCGAAACCCGCCCTTTTCGGGACGGACGGTGGCGGTCGGCGAAATCATGGCTGGGGCCAGCACGTAGCTGCGCGAGGCAAACAGCTCTTTTTGAAACGGCTCGGGAAACTGGCTGAAGATCCAGTTGTGCTCGATGTAAAAATTAGACACCCAGGCGGTTGAGGCATCGCCCTCGCCCAGGGCCACCCCGACCTCGAAAAAGGTATCCATATCGAGTTCCAGTCCGCCGTAGCATTTGGGCACCATCAGCTTGTAGACTTCGGCCTCTTCCAGGGCCTTGATGACGCTATCGACCGGCTTGCGTAGCCGTTCGGCCTCGGCGGCGTGTTCGGCCAGCAGGGGTATCAGGGCGCGGGCGCGTTTGACCAACTCAGGACCGGTTGTGGAGGGCGACTGGGGACTCTGAGGCTCGCGTGCTGACATGGCTGTGTCCTTTCCTCCGACCGGGTTCAGTCTGTATACCATCCGGCTCAGGCGTGCGCCTAGCCCTGCGGAGTTTTCTTGGTCGGGGGTTTGGCGTATAGTAGGCCGCTATCTTGATGAGCGAGCGGAACGCAAGGAGGCAGAGCATGGCAAACACGGCACCAAACGGCTCGGTGACGACGACAAACGGCGGGGCGAACGGCGCGAAGTGGCACGACAAGTACCCGCATCTTGACCGGGAACCGCTCGCCGCCGCAGTCTTCACCTCACCCGAGCAGTTTGAGCTGGAGCGGGAGCATATCTTCAAGAAGGTCTGGCTCAACGTGGGCCGGGTCGAGCAGCTTGCCAAGCCGGGCGACTACTTCGTGAAAGATATCGCCATGTGTCAGACCTCGGTCCTGGTCGTGCGGGATCAGCAGGGCGACATCCGGGCCTTCCACAATATGTGCTCCCACCGGGGAAACAAGATTGCCTGGGATGAACGGGGCTCATGTCAGCTGTTCACCTGCAAGTTCCACGGCTGGTCGTACGCCCTGGACGGTGCGCTTAAATTCGTGCCCGACGAACACAACTTCTTCGGACTGCAAAAGGACGAGCTGGGCCTGACCCCGGTCGCCTGCGAGGTGTGGCAGGGGTTTATTTTCATCAATGTCGATCCCCAGCCGCAGGAAACCCTGGCCGAATACCTGGGCGAACTGGGCAGCAGCCTGGACGGCTATCCGTTTGGCGAGATTTCGGCCACCAGCGCGTCGTGGACCACCGAGGTGCAGGCCAACTGGAAGC
>WTHE01000689.1 GCA_011523315.1 Candidatus Binatota bacterium | reverse complement strand
GCGGACAGCCGCGTCGCTTGGGCGGATGACTTCAGCTACACCGACCCGGTTGACCACAGCGTCAGCAGCCACCAGGGGCTGCGTATCAGTCTGGCCGACGGCTCACGTCTGGTGTGCCGGTTGTCGGGCACCGGCACGGACACGGCCACCCTGCGGGTCTACGCCGAGCGCTACGCCGCCCGGCCCGGCACAGAGACGCCCGACGCCGTGCTGGCGCGCCTGGTTCGGGCGGCGGTGGACCTGCTCGGCCTGCCCCAGCGCTGTGGGGTCTCCACCGCCAGTGTGATTACCTGAGGATGACGTGTGATGCACATTGTAGCGTGGGCTCTCGGCGGGCATCCCGCCCGCCCAGCAGAGGACCCCTCCCCCACTCACCACTCATCACTCGCCACTATCCACTTCCTGAGCGTGCTCGTCCTGGTCGTGCTGATGTGGCTGGCGCCGGCCTGGGCCGCGCCCGATACCGGACCTGGACCCGTCTCGGGCGGCCTGACCGATGTGGCTGGCATCAAGCTCGGCCACTACACGCTCGACCAGCGGCCGACCGGCTGCACGGTCGTCCTGGTCGAAGACGGAGCCGTGGCCGGGGTTGACGTGCGTGGCTCCGCCCCGGGCACGCGCGAGACCGACCTGTTGCGGCCGACCGGCCTGGTCGATCAGGTTCACGCCGTCGTCCTGGCCGGCGGCAGCGCCTTTGGCCTGGCCGCCGCCAGCGGGGTCGTGCAATACCTCGAAGAACGCGGCATCGGTTTTGTCACCCCAACGGCAACAGTGCCGATCGTTCCGGCCGCTATCCTGTACGACCTGGGCGTTGGCGACGCCAGCGTCCGACCCACCGCCGAGTGCGGCTACCGGGCGGCTCGGGCGGCTACGGCCGGTCCGGTCGTTGAGGGCAATGTCGGCGCCGGGGCCGGGGCAACCGTCGGCAAGCTGGCCGGCGCCGGGCGGGCCATGAAGTCCGGTCTGGGCAGCGCGTCCATCAGCCTGGCGAGCGGTCTGACTGTTGCCGCACTGGTAGCGGTCAACGCAGTGGGCGACATCATCGATCCCCACACCAACCAAGTCGTGGCCGGGCTGCGCAGCGAGGACGGCACGGCCTTGGCCGACAGCCGCCGCCTGCTGCGCTCGGCCGGTCCTACTCAGGCCCGGAGCGCCGAAAACACGACGCTCGGCGTCGTGGCCACCAACGCCCGGCTGACCAAGGTCGGGGCCACCAAGCTCGCCCAGATGGCCCACGACGGTTTTGCCCGCGCCATCAGCCCGGTCCATACACCGTATGACGGGGATACGATTTTTGCCCTGGCCACCGGCACGCATCAGCCGGCAGGCACGCCGCAGGCCGCCCTGCTCCAGATTGGGGCGCTGGCCGCCGAGGTCATGGCCGAGGCGATTGTCCGCGCCGGCCGGGCCGCAGTCGGCATCCCCGGCTATCCGGCCAGCCGCGATCTGGCCCCTGCAGACAGCCCCCCGGAGTGAGGCCCTACTTTCCTTTCTTTTGACTTTCTGACACACGGTACAGCACGAGGAGGATGTCGCGCATGATCGTCATGAATGAAAACTATCTTCAGCTCCAGGCGTCGTATCTGTTTTCGGACATCGCCAAACGGGTCACCGCGTTTCAGGACAACAATCCGGATCGGGACGTGATCCGGCTGGGCATTGGCGACGTGACCCGCGCCCTGCCTGCGGCGTGCATCGCCGCCCTGCACGCTGCGGTTGACGAGATGGCCGAGGACGCGAGCTTTCGCGGCTACGGCCCTGAGCTGGGCTACGATTTTTTGCGCCAGGCGGTTGCCGAGCACGACTTTCAGGCGCGCGGGATTGACATTGCGGCCGACGAGGTCTTTATCAGCGACGGCGCCAAGTGCGATTCCGGCAACTTCCAGGAGCTGTTCGCCCCGGACACCCGGATCGCGGTTCCGGACCCGGTCTATCCGGTCTATGTGGACACGAATGTCATGGCCGGCCGCTCGACCGGCTGGCAGGACGGCCGCTACCAGGGTCTGGTGTATCTGGAATCGACCCAGGCCAACAACTACATTCCCGCCCCGCCCAAGGACAAGGTGGACGCCATCTACCTGTGCTTTCCCAACAATCCGACCGGCAGCATGGTGACCAAGGACCAGCTGCGGCCGTGGGTCGATTATGCCCGGGAGCATCAGGCCCTGATCCTGTACGACGCGGCCTATGTCGAGTTTATCCGCGACGCCAGCCTGCCCCAGAGCATCTACGAGCTTGAGGGGGCAAAAGAGGTCGCGGTCGAGTTTCGCAGCTTTTCCAAGACGGCCGGCTTTACCGGCACCCGCTGCGCCTACACCATCGTGCCCAGGCAGTGTCAGGTCTACGACTCGCAGGGTACGGCTCATCCCCTGCACGGCCTGTGGGACCGGCGCCAGTCGACCAAGTTCAACGGCGTGTCCTACCCGGTTCAGCGCGCGGCCGAGGCCGTGTATTCCCCGGACGGCAAGCGTCAGGTTCGGGAGCTGAGCGATTATTACATGGCCAACGCGGCGCTGATTCGCCAGACCATGAGCGGCCTGGGCTACGCCTGTGTGGGCGGCGAGCACGCCCCGTATGTCTGGATCAAGGCCAACACCGACTCGTGGCAGTTCTTTGACCTGCTGCTGAACAAGGCCGGGGTGGTGTGCACGCCGGGCGCGGGTTTTGGCAAGTGCGGCGAGGGCTATGCCCGGATCAGCGCTTTTAACAGCCGCCAGAACGTGGAGACGGCGCTGGAGCGGGTCGGCGCGGCCCTGAGCAGCGCGTAGGAATATTCCAGAGGGGTATCCAAGAAGGAGGTCAGCATGCAAAGCCAGGATGTGAAACAGCAAGTCAAGGAAGTGTACGGCAAGGCAGCGCTCCAAGCCGCCCAGGGAGACCGGGCGTGCTGCGGGGCGGCAACCGCGAGTGCCGATGATCCGATTACCTCCCACCTCTACGCCGAGGAGCAGATCGCGGGGCTTCCGCTGGAGGCGCTTGCCGCCTCGCTCGGCTGTGGCAACCCCACAGCCCTGGCCCCGCTCCATCCCGGCGAGACGGTGCTCGATCTCGGCTCGGGGGGCGGGATCGATGTGCTTCTGTCGGCCCGCCGCGTCGGCCCCACAGGCAAAGTCTATGGCCTCGATATGACCGACGAAATGCTGGCCCTAGCGCGCGACAACCAACGCAAGGCGGGGCTCGACAATGTCGAGTTTCTGCAAGGCGAGATGGAAGCCATTCCGCTGCCTG
>WTHE01000017.1 GCA_011523315.1 Candidatus Binatota bacterium | reverse complement strand
CCTTGGCGTCCAGCAGATCGTTCAGCGCCTGGGTTGCCTCGGACAGAGGATAGGTCTTGCTGACTGGGGCGGTGAGTTTGCCGGCCTCAAACAGCCGGCCGATGGCGGCCGCCATGTCGGGAATTGCGTCGTCGGCGTTGATCAGACTCATGCCGTAAAAGGTAATGTCCTTGATCAGGGCCGGCAGCACGCCGAAAGTGGCGTCGGGTGCCTTGCCGGTCCCGGTGCCGATCAGCACGATGCGGCCGCTGCGGGCCACGGCCGTGCAGTCGGCGGCCAGATTGTCCGAGGCCACGTTCTCAATAATAACGTCCGCCCCTTTGTTGTCGGTGTGTGCGAGCACCTCGGCGGCAAAGTCCTGCTGTTTGTAATTGATAGCCACATCCGCTCCCAGCTCACGGGTCCGCTCGGCTTTGTCGTCTGAGCCGACCGTGGTGATGACCCGCGCCCCGGCCACCTTGGCCAGCTGGATTGCGGCCACCCCGACCCCGCCGCCGCCAGCTGTGACCAGCACGGTTTCGCCGGTCTTGAGGCCGGCCTTGTGGTGCAGGGCATAGTAGGCGGTGTAAAACGGAATCGGGATGGCCGCCCCCTCCTCGAACGACAGCCCGTCGGGCAGCGGGATGGCCTCGCGGGCCAGCAGACAGGTCTTTTCCGCATAGCCGGCGCCGAGCGAGCGGCCAAAAACGCGGTCACCAGGCGTGACGCCGGTCACACCCGCACCCAGCGCTTCGACCTCGCCACACACGTCGGTCCCGGTGATATACGGGAATTTCAGCGGGGCCAGCGTGCCCGACAGCCGGACCAGGTCGGCCGGGTTGATGCCGGCCGCCCGAACCCGCACCAGAACCTGGCCGTCACCCGGCGACGGCTCCGGGGCGTCTTCATAGCGGAGCTGTTCCGGCCCACCGGCCTGGTGAGCCCGCATGGCTTTCATGGCGCCCTCCTGTCCTAGCGCTGGTGGTACAGCGGATGACCGGTGACCGAGGTTTGCACGCAGCTGAAGTGGTCGCCCTCCAGGTTGGCAAAGTACAGGGTCTGGAGGCCCGGCCCGCCAAAGGCGCAGTTGGTCGGAAAGTTGAGCTTCTGGCCCTGGGGATCGTCGACCAGCATGGTCCAGTTGCCGTCGGTATCGACCTTGATGATCTGGTGGGCCGGGCTCATGCCGCCGTCTTCGATCCGGGCCGGCAGGGTGATGTACAGGTTGCGGTCGGTGTCAAAGGCCATGCCGTCCGGCAGGGCCGGAAAGTCCTTGGAGTAGACCTCGGGCTCACCGAAGCTGCCGTCCTTGTTGATCTGGATGCGCAGACAGTCGTTGCGGGTGCTCTCCAGCACGTACACGGCGTCTTCGTTGGGATCGATGGCCGTGCCGTTGGCCAGATAGATGCCGGTGGCAACGACATCGCCCTGACCGTTGGGCCGGACGCGGACCAGGGCGCCGTTGGGCCCCGGGGTTTTCATTTCGGCCAGGGCGGTATCAATCGTGGCCGTGCTCGAATTCGAGATATACAGATTGCCCTCGCCGTCGTAGCTGGCAAAGTTGGGCAGGGTCAGCTTGACGTCGCCGACCCGGTCGGCCACCAGCGACACCTGGCCGTCGGGTGAGACCTTCATCACCGCCTGTTTGCCCAGGTCGCAGTAGACGATGTTGCCCTCGCGGTCCAGGGTGATGCCGTTCGGAATCGAGCCCTCGGGCAGGGTCGCGCACTCGCTGACCGCGCCGTCCGGGCTGACCTTGTACATGATGCCGTTGCGCCCGCCGCCGTAGACGTTGCCGTCCTTGTCGATCACCACGCCTTCGGCCTGCAGCACGCCCTTGCCAAAAATTTCGACCTGATCAACCGAAAATGTCGCCACGGCTGTCGCTCCTTTTTGCTAGGCTGAGGCGCCGGCGGTCTGGGCCTCGGCCGTGTTCTGGGTGTTCTTGGTGAAGGTTACCTTGCCGATCTCGGAACCGCTCAACACCACCAGCAGATGGCCCTCTTCGTCGCCGATGTTGCGGAAGCCCTCGTTGGTCTGGGCCGGAAAGGAGATCGTGTCCCACGGACCCAGGTTGACCTCATTCTCACCGTTTTCTCCCCAGAAAAACGTCCAGTGGCCGTCCAGGACGACGAACACCTCGGGCTTGGGATGGCTGTGCAGCGGCGCTCCCTTGCCCGGGCTGACCTTGTTGATGCCCATATAGAACCCGTGGTCGCCGCCGATCGGCGGTTTGGTCTTGCCGGCCTTGCCGATCAGGGCATAGCCCTGGGTGCCGTCCGGCCGGTAGTTCTTGATGAAGCTGGAGTAGTCGATCGGCTCCAGGTCCGCAAAACGCGCCACTGTGGTGTGCATGTCTTGTGTTGCCATACTGTCCCTCCTTGTTAGATTCTGGCCGGTAGCATGGAACACCCGACCGACCCGTGTCAAGACGCTGGTCCGCCGGGGGCTTTTCTCTTGACGGGCGATGAAGGGATGGAGTAGGACGGAATCAAACATGTTCCACGGAAGGAGAGAGCGATGTCAACACAGCCCACCGTTCCCAGCACGACCGAAGACCTCGCCGTCCGTTTTGGCGCGCCCCACGAACTGGCGGTTGAGCACAAGCTGCCGTATATCGACGAGGCTGCGGAGCGCTTTTTGGCCCAGTGCCCGTTTGTCATCGTCTCGACCGCCGACGCCGAGGGCCGCTGCGACGCCTCGCCCAAGGGCGACCCGCCGGGCTTCATCCATGTCGGCGACAAGCACACCCTGTATCTGCCCGACCGGGCCGGTAACAGGATGTTTCAGAGCATCGGCAATATCCTGGCCAACCCGCACGTCGGCCTGCTGTTCCTCATTCCGGGCGAAGAGTGGACCATGCGCGTCAACGGCCGGGCCAGCATTGTTGACGATCCGCCGCTGCTGGAAAAGCTCAGCGCGCGCGGCCGTCCGGCCCAGATGGCGATCAAGGTCGAGATCGAGGAGTGTTACTTCCACTGCCCGAAGTCCTTTAAGCGCGCCGAGCTGTGGAACACCGAGCGCTTCCACAAATACCAGGGCAAGTCGTGGGGCAAGGTTCTGGCCGAGCGCACCCAGATGGCCAAGGAAGAGGCCGAACAGCTCGACACCATGATTGAGCAGTCGGTCAAAGACCTCTAGTTCACGTCCGACCTTCCACACAAATCCCCCGGCACCACCGTCCCTCCCCCTTTGAAAAGGGGGATTGAGGGGGATTTTCTGGCGCGCTTTCCCTACTACCGCCCGGAGGAAACCATC
>WTHE01000182.1 GCA_011523315.1 Candidatus Binatota bacterium | reverse complement strand
GCCTGGCCCTGTCCTCGCCGCAGCCCAGGCTCGCAGCGCCGCAGCTCCAGATGACGACGGCGCCTGTCCGCGGGCCTTTGCTGGGCATGATCCCGCTGGCGGCACCGGCCGCAGGCCAGCCGGCCGGACCGGGGCTGATGAACCAGGAACTGATCGCCCTGGTGCGGGTCCCCCCGCGCTATCCGTCGCGTGCCTCGCGCATGCAGATTGAGGGATTTGTGACGGTTGAGTTTACCATCACCAAAGATGGCAGCGTGAGCGACCCGGTGGTGATTGAGTCCTCGCCGCCCAAAATTTTTGACCGGGCTGCGCTGCGGGCGATTGTCCAATGGAAATTCAAACCCCGCACCAAAGACGGGCAGGCGGTTGACTCGCGCGCCTCGCAGCGGATCAACTTCGCCCTGCAGGAGGGCTGAGGTGGACAGCAGAAAAAGACCCGATACCAGATGGCTGGGCCTGCTGGGCGGCTGGCTCGTCATGTGCCTGCTCGGCGTCGAGGCGCGGGCCAGCGAGCCCGAGCTGTCAAAAGACGTCTACGACCAGCTGGTCCAGGCCCAGGAGCTGAGCCAGCAGGAGCAGCATCAGCAGGCCCTGAACCAGTTGCAGGCCCTGGCCCGGAACCCCGAGCTGAGTCCCTACGAGGCGGCCCTCACCCACCAGACCCTGGGCCATGTCTACGCCGGGCTGAACCGCTTTGATCAGGCCATTGAGGCGTTTCAGGCAAGTCTGGCCGGCCAGGCCCTGCCACCCGAACGCGCCCACAACCTGCGCTATAATCTGGGCCAGATCATGATTGCCGCCGAGCGGTATGAGGAAGGCGCCCAGATGCTCGAAACCTGGCTGGCCGACGAAGCCGAGCCCACGCCGCGCTCGCGGGCCGTGCTGGCCCAGGTGTACAGCCAGCTCAAACGCCACGCCGAGGCCGAGCAACATATCCGACTGGCCATCAACCAGGACACGAGCTTCCATGAGGAGTGGTACCAGCTGCTGCTGTTTGCGTCGCTTGAGCAGCAAAAACTGTCCCAGGCCGCAGATGTGCTGCACCAGCTGCTGAATCGCCTGCCCCGCAAAAAGAACTACTGGTTGCAGCTCTCGCAGGTGTACATGCAGGCCGAGCAGCAGGAGCGGGCCGCCTCAGCCCTGGCCCTGGCCCATGCGCTGGGACTGCTCGAAGAACAGGAAGTGCTCTACGTGGTGCAGTCCTATCTGCAACTCGGTCTGCCGTACAAAGCCGCCGAAATCCTGGACGAGGGATTGGCAAGTCAGGCGGTGGCCAACACCGAGACACACCGGGAACTCCTGGTGACCTGCTGGCTGCACGCCAAAGAGTATCAGCGGGCGCTGGACGTGCTTGAGCAGGAGGCGCAGACCGCGTCGAGCGGCAAAGCCCATATCCGCCGCGCCGAGCTGCTGGCCGAGATGGAACGCTGGCCGGAAGCGGCGGCGGCCATCGCCGCCGGCGTGGCCAGAGGCGAACTCACCGATGCCGGAAAAGCCTATATGTTGCTCGGGATTGCCGAGTACCGCTCCGACAAACTGGACGAGAGCCAGGAGGCGTTTACCAAGGCGGCAGGCTATCAGCCGGTGGCCAGACAGGCCCGGCAGTGGCTCACGTTCATTGCCCAGGAAAAGAGCAAACAGTCGTCATAGGACCGGGGCCCGTGCCTAGCCCGCCTCCGCGTCGCACTGACAGATGACAAAGCAGCACTTTTCGCACTTCTGCATGGGTGTCAGACCCGGGTGAGAGATACTCTGCCGGCGGTCGATGAAATCGGTCGCCGCATCCAGGTCGATGTCCATCAGCGGTCGCTGGGCGCACAGCACACAGCCCTCGGTCCGGGTGTTGTTCTCGATGCAGCCGCGCAGCAGGATGGGCGAGCCGCAGCCAATTGTGCGCTCCACGTCGAGCCCGAAAAAATGAAAGCCGGTGCCGTGCCGGTTGGTCACATAGTCCAGCCGAGTGCCCCTCAGGTGGCGGGCGCTGGTCGGATCGAGATAGGTGGTGATGCCGTCCTGGACGACGACGTGATCGTCGTCACGAGCCGCGCGTTCGAGGTTGAGGCTGTACTGGAAGCCTTTACAGCCTCCGCCGGACACGGTCATGCGCAGTCCCCAGTTGTCAACGCCCTTGATTGCCAGGCTGCGCTTGACCATTTTGACCGCTTCGGCCGTCAACGAGAGCCAGGGTTCGTGTGTCTCAGCTTGTCGCTCCTGATCCATTGTCCCTCCTCTGAGCGCCTCGTCGGCGTGGCTTCAAATCCCTGCCATTATCTTGCCCCGGCCCGCGATGTCAAGCGAACGGGGACGGGCTCACACATAATCATCGGTCCGGTTCCGGTTTTGGGGACAGCTCTCACAGCCGGCCTTCTCTCGACGGCGCGGCCACAGCCGCCGGCCGACATACACGGCGGCCACGGCGACAATGGGCAGGACGAGGAAGGTCTGGACATCCATACGGCTGCTCTTTCCGCTCAGCCGGTCAGACGACTGCCGAGCTGATACACCCCCAGGGCGCCAAGGTAGGCCAGACTCGTCATATACACAAAAGTGAAGACCGGATAGCCCCAGGAATTGGTCTCGCGTTTAATCGTCGCCAGGGTCGCCCCACACTGGCAGCACAGGGCAAAAAAGACCATGATCGACAGCGCGACCAGCGGGGTATAGACCGGTCGGCCGTCCGGCCGGCGTTCGGCCCGCATGGCGTCACGCAGCTCAAGGCTGGACTCGTCCTGCTCACTGCCCAGGTTATAGATTGTGCCCAGGGCGGCGATGATCACCTCGCGGGCCGGAAAGCTGGCCAGGGTCGCCATGCCGATCTTCCAGTCCCAGCCGAGCGGCTCGACGAGCGGCTCAATCGCCTGCCCGGCCCGGCCCAGATAACTCTGGCGCAGACGCTCACCGGCTTCTTCAATCGCCAGGCTGTCCTGTTCGGCGGCCGGGGCTGCGGCCCGTCGGGCGGCAAACTCGTGGGTGATCTGATCCGAGTAGGGGTAGTAGGATAAGGCCCAGACCAGGATGGTGGTGGCCAGGATGATCGTGCCGGCCCGTTTCAGAAAGGCCAGGCTGCGGTCATACATGCGAAAAACCACCACCCGCCAGGCCGGGACCTTGAAGGCCGGCAGTTCGAGCAGAAAGGGCACGGGCTCGCCGGCCAGTATCGTCCGCTTGAGCACCAGGGCGATCGGCGGGGCGACGAGCAGCCCGATCAGGTACATGGCAAACAGGGTCAGCCCCTGAAG